>NZ_JBHUAF010000174.1:0-16711 GCF_042789895.1 Kitasatospora sp. NPDC056783 | reverse complement strand
CCGAGGAGGCGGGGGTGCTCCTTCGCCGCCGAGCGCAGCAGGGCGGCGAGAGCGGGGGACTCGGCGACCACCTGGACCAGCACCGTGCCGTCCTCGGCCGTCAGGTCCCGGACGGTCTCCAGCAGCTTCCAGGACAGGTCGCGGAAGCGGCTCTCCGGGCGCCGCTTGGCCGTCTCCAGCCGGATCGCTCCGGGGACGTCCGCTTCGACGCCGCACAGCACGACGGCACGGCGGTCGTGGCGGCGCACCGGGACGGCGGGGGCCGGAGCGGCCGGAGCCCAGCGCGGGACGGACAGGGTGGTGACGGCCTCCCGGGCGGTGCCGGGCACCGCAGCCGCAGCTGGAGTCATGGTCCCAGCAGGGGCAGGGGCAGGGGCAGGGGCAGGGGCCGGTTCGGGCCGGGGGTACCAGAAGCGGTCCCGGGCGAAGGGATAGCCGGGCAGCCGGACCCGGCCGGGCCGGGGGCCGTCGGTCCACTCCGCCAGGCCGACGTCCTCACCCGCGATCCACCGGGCCAGCGGGCCGGTGGCCGCGCCGCGCTCGCCGGTGGTGACGAACGCCCGCAGCCGGTCCGCGAGTTCGGGCACGGACGAGACCGTCCAGCCGGCCCGCTCGGCCATCTCCTCCCGCCCGGCCCGCAGCGTCCAGGCGACCGAGCGCAGCGACACCCCGTCCGAGGCCTCCAGGAAGGCCAGCAGATCCCGGGCCCGCTCGGTCAGCTGCCGCTCGGTGCGCGCCGACAGCGGCACCGTCACGGCACCGGCGGGCTCCGCCCCGACCGGGCGGGCCGGGACGTACTCCTCGACCACCACATGGGCGTTGACGCCGCCGAAGCCGAAGCTGCTCACCCCGGCCCGTCGCGGCGCCTCCCGGCCGTCCCGGTCACGGGGCCGTGGCCAGGGCTCGTTCTCCCGGACCAGGTGGAAGGGCCCGTCGGCGAGTTCGACGAACGGGTTGACCTCGCGCAGGTGCCGGGTCGCGGGCAGCACCCCGTGCCGGAGCGCGAGCAGCACCTTCAGCAGCCCGGCGATGCCCGCCGCCGCCTCCAGGTGCCCGATGTTGGTCTTCACCGAGCCCAGGCCGCAGGCGCCGTCGTCGCGACGGCCGAGCCGGCGGAACGCGGTGCGCAGCGCGCGGACCTCGACCGGGTCGCCGAGGGCGGTGCCGGTGCCGTGGGCCTCGACGTAGCCGATGGTGTCCGGGTCGAGGTCGCCGACCGCCGCCGTCACCAGCTCGGCCTGGGCGTCGGCGTTCGGCGCGGTGAGCGAGTTGGCCCGGCCGCCGTGGTTGTAGGCGCTGCCCCGGAGCACGCCGAGGACCGGATCGCCGTCCCGCTCGGCCGCCGCCAGCGACTTGAGGACCACCGCCCCGACGCCCTCGCCGCGCACGTAGCCGTTCGCTTCGGCGTCGAAGGTGCGGCACAGGCCGTCCGGGCTGAGCATGCCCGCGCGGTGGGCGCTGACGAAGGTGCCGGCGTCGAGCAGGACGTTCACCCCGCCCGCGATCGCCAGCTCGCACGCGCCGGACCGGATCGCCTCCATGGCGCGGTGCACCGCCACCAGCGAGCTGGAGCAGGCGGTGTCGATCGGCTCGCTGGGGCCGCGCACGTCGAGCAGGTAGGAGATCCGGTTGGCGAGGATCGCGTGGGTGTTGCCGGTCGCGGTGAAGGCGTCCGGCCGCACCCCGCCGGTGGTGAGCAGCGTGGCGTAGTCGTTGCCGGTGACACCGATGAACACCCCGGTTCCGGCGGGCAGCCTGCCGGGCCGGTGGGCGCTGTCCTCCAGGGCCTGCCAGACCGTCTCCAGCACCAGGCGGTGCTGCGGGTCCATCAGTTC
Organism: Kitasatospora sp. NPDC056783; assembly: GCF_042789895.1. NCBI lineage: Bacteria > Bacillati > Actinomycetota > Actinomycetes > Kitasatosporales > Streptomycetaceae > Kitasatospora > Kitasatospora sp. NPDC056783. The sequence continues at coordinate 14,876 of NZ_JBHUAF010000174.1, read as the reverse complement.
GGCCTCGCGCGGCAGGATGCGGAAGAACGCCGCGTCGAAGGCGTCGACGTCGTCGAGGACGCCCATCCGCCGGGGGAAGTCCAGGGCGGCGATGGCCCGGCGCTGCTCCTCGTCGTAGCGGTCCAGCGGGAAGTCGGTGACGGAGTCCGTTCCGGCCAGCAGGTTCGCCCAGTACCCGGTGAGGTCGCGGGCGCCGGGGAAGCGGCCGGCGGCGCCGATCACGGCGATCGGCTCCCCCGGGTCCGTCCGGTGACGGGCGGGCTGCGGCTGGGGTCGCGGTTGCGGTACGGCGGCGGGCGGTGGCGGTGGTGGTGCCGGTACGGCGGCTGCCACGGGGGGGGGGGGGGGGGGGGGGCAGCGCGGCGCGGCCGACACCCCGTACTCCTCGATCAGGTGGGCGCCCAGCGCCTCCAGGGTGTGGAGGTCGAAGAAGACGGCCGGGCTGACCTTCGCGCCGAACCGCTCCTCGATCTGCCGGGCGAAGGAGACCAGCGAGATGGAGTCGAAGCCGAACTCGTCCAGGCCGGTGCGGGGGTCGAGTTCCCCGGGCTCGAACTTCAGCAGCCCGGCGGCGATCTCGCGCAGCGCGTCCACGACCCCGGAGGACCCCGGCCGGTCGGCCCGCGCGGCTGGGACGGGCTGAGCGGCTTGGACGGGCTGGGCGGCCGGCCGGTGGGCGGCCGGGGCGGTTCCCCCGGTGCCGCAGCGGACGCCGTCCAGCACCCCGAGGACCTCGCCGGAGCCGTCGGCCAGCACGATCCGGTCCTCCCCGAGGACGACGTGGGCGACGTGCACGACGTCGGCCCCCGCCCCGCCGGCCCGGACGGAGACCGCCTCGATCCGGTGCGGTGCGAAGCGCGGCCAGTCGGTCTCCCCGGCCCGGCGGGCCCGCCACTGCACGCCCAGGGAGATCGCGGCGAGCACGGACGGTTCTATGCTCACGTTCCGCCGGACGTGGTCCTGCTGGAACTCGGGGCCGGACAGGTGCAGGACGCTCGACCCGTCGGCGGCGGTGGACACCCCGTCGACGGCGCAGGAGGCGGGCCGGGGCACGACACCGCCCTCGGCCAGTTCGGCCAGGAAACCCGCTCGGTCCAGCAGCGGCCGCAGGCCCGCGAGGTCGATCCGCCCGGTGGGCGCGGCGCCCTGACGGACGGTGAACTCCACGGCCGGCGGCCCGTCCCCGGCCCGCACCAGGCCGTGGCCGTCGGCGAACTCGGTGACCAGACGGTCGGTGGCCGCCCAGTCGACCGGCCGCAGCACCCGCAGGTCGTGGACGACCGGCTGGTCGGCGAAGCCGGTGACCTTCGCGGTGGCGAGCGCGAGGTCCACGGCGAACGTGGGCACCACGACGGACGCCCGGTCCTGCCGGTAGGTGTAGTCCTGGAGGTCGTCGAGCCGGACGTCGGCGGTGTAGCGCAGGCCGTGGACGTCGGACTCGTTGCGGCCCAGGAACGGGTGCAGCCGCTCGCGGTAGGCCAGCGGGGCGAGCACGGACGGCGCGTCCGGCTCCTGCTCGACCCAGCAGCGCACCTTCTCGAAGGGGTACGGGGGCAGCGGGACCCTTCGGGCGGAGGGCAGTTGCTCCCAGTCGACGGCGCGGCCCGCGAGCCAGGTCCGGACCGGTTCGTGCTCCGGGAGGTCCCGGCGGCCCGCGAGCCAGCCGTCCAGGGCGGCCAGGGCGCCGGCCCGGTCGGAGGCCACGAAGGCCCAGCGGTACGGCAGTTCGTTCTTGCCGACCCGCAGGGTGAAGGCGATGTCGGGCAGGTCGGCCTCGGCGGCTCCGGCCAGGTGGCCGCGGAAGACGGCGAGGTAGCGCCCGAGGGCGGCCTCGTTCATCGCGGAGAAGACGAACAGCTGCTCACCGAAAGGCTCCTGGCGGGCCGGCCTCGGCGGGTACTCCTCCAGGATGATGTGGGAGTTCATGCCGCCGGCCCCGATCGAGGTGAGGCCGGCCCGGCGCGGATGGGTGACCTGTCGGCCGTCGACGGTGGTGACGATCGGCCGCCAGTCGGCCAGGGTCTGCTGGACCCGGAACGGAGTGTCCGCGAAGTCGATGTCCGGGTTGAGCTCCGCGCTGTGCAGGGAGGGCACCAGCTTGCCGTGCCGCAGCTGGAGCAGCACCTTGGCCAGGCCCGCCATCCCGGCGGCGGCGAGCAGGTGGCCCAGGTTGGCCTTGACCGAGCCGAGCGCGCAGAACTGCCGGTCCCCGGTGGACTTCCGGTACGCCGAGGTGAGGGCGCGCACCTCGATCGGGTCGCCCAGGGCGGTGCCCGAGCCGTGGCCCTCGACGTAGCCGATCGTCCTCGGGTCGATCCCGGCGTCCGCGACGGCCTTCTCGACCGCGCGGGCCTGCATGGCCGGGCTCGGCACGGTGAAGCCGTTGCGCACCCCGGCGTTGGACATGGCGGTGCCCTTGATCACGGCGTACACGTGGTCGCCGTCGCGCTCCGCGTCGGCCAGCGGCTTGAGCACCACGGCGCCGACGCCCTCGCCGAGGATGGTGCCGTCCACGCCGACGCCGAAGCTGCGGATCACGTCGGAGGTGCCGGTGGTGAAGTGCTCCTCCGAGGAGGTGACCAGGTTGTACGGGTGCAGCAGCAGGTTGATGCCGCCCGCGACCACCATCCGGCACTCGCCCGCCCGCAGCATCTGCACGGCCTGGTGGACGCAGGTCGAGGAGGCCGAGCACATGGTGTCCACGAAGATCGACGGCCCGGTCAGGCCGTAGAAGTAGGACAGCATGTTCGGGATCGTCCCGGTGTAGCTGCCGCTCTGCGGGGCGCCCCGGGTGAGGCTGTTCTGGAAGCCGTACAGGTTGTAGTGGTTGCTCATGGTGCCGACCAGCACGCCGACGTCGCCCTGGTAGCGGCGGCGGATCGTCTCCCGGGAGTAGCCCGCGTCCTCCAGCGCCTGCACGCCGGCCTGGAGGAACAGCCGGACCTCCGGGGACATCTGCTCGGCCTCGCGCTTGGAGATCCGGAAGTACCGGGGGTCGAAGGCGTCGATGTCGCGCAGGAAGGTGCCGGTGCGGATCACGCTCTTGCCGCGCACGGAGCGGTCGCTGTCGTGGACGATCCGGTGGTCCCAGCGCTCGGCGGGGACCTCCTCGAAGCTGTGCCGGCCGCTCTCCAGCAGCTCCCACAGCTCGTCGAGGGTGTCGGCGCCGGGGTAGCGGCCGGAGACCCCGATGATCGCGATGTCGTGCCGGTCGTCCCGGTCGTCCCGGTCGTTCCGCGTGTGCCGGTCATCCCGGGCCTCGGGGACGTTCGACGGTCCGGACACGGAGCGGGGCACGCTCTCCGCCGACGGCTGGGGCTCCGGCACGGGCACGGGCACGGGCTCCGGTACGGGCTCGGGCTCCGGCGTCGCCTCGCCGAGGACGGCCGCCAGCTGCTCCCGCCGGGTCTCCACGAAGTGGGCGGCGACGTCGGCGATGTTCAGGTACTCGAAGAAGATCGTCTTGGAGAGCGGGCCGAACAGCTTCTCCAGTTCGGTGGTCACGCCCATGATGCTCAGCGAGTCGATGCCGTACTCGATCAGGTCGGTGGCCGGGTCGAGGTGCTCCGGGGGGTGCCGCAGGACCTCGGCGACGATCCGGCGCAGCAGCTCCTCGGTCCGCGCGGTCAGGTCACCGGTGCCGGTGGCGGGTTGTGCGTGCGGTGCGGGCGGTGCGGGCGGCGCGATGGGACGGGCCGCGAGCGTGGCGCCCGCACCGTAGCCGACCACCAGGTGGGCCGGGGCGTCGGCGCCCAGCGCCAGGCCGAGGACGCGCAGCCCTGCCTCGGTGGGCAGCGGCTCCCAGCCCCGCTCGCGGCGCATCGCCTCCCGCCCGGCCGCGTCCATCGCCATGCCGCCGTCCGCCCACAGCGGCCAACTCACCGCGACGGTACGGCCGCTGCGCTCCCCGGCCTCGACCAGGGACCGCCGGTGCCCGGCGAAGGCGTCCAGGAACGCGTTGGCCGCGGCGTAGTCGGACTGGCCGGGGTTGCCGTACACCGAGGCGACCGAGGAGAACAGGACGAAGTGGTCCAGGTCGAGGTCGCGGGTGGCGGCGTCCAGGTTGAGCGTGCCGCGGATCTTCGACGCCGTCACCGTGCGGACGTCGGCCAGGTCCTTGCGCACCAGGAACTGGTCGCGCAGCAGACCGGCCGCGTGGACGACGCCGTGGAGCGCGCCGTGGTCGCGCAGGATCGTCTCGACGGCGGCGCGCACCTCGTCGGCGTCGGTGACGTCCACCGGCAGGTAGTGGGCGTCGACGCCGTCGGCGCGCAGGGCGTCGAGCGAACCGGTCGCGGACCGGCCGCTGAGCACGACGGTGGCCCGGGCCCGGCCGAAGTAGCGGGCCAGGTGCGGACCGAGGCCGCCGAGGCCGCCGGTCACCCAGTACACCCCGCCGGTCCGCAGCTCCGGGACGGCCGGGCCGGAGCCGAGCGGTGTCTCCACGGGCTCCAGCACCTGCCGGAGGCCGTCGGCGCGGCGGCGGACCTCGCTGTCGGCGCCGTCGTCGGCACACTCCTCGGCGACGATCCGCTCGACCTCGGCCGGGCCGGCGGCCGCCAGGCCGTCGACCCGCACCACCCGGCCGGAGACCAGCGGGTTCTCCGCCGCGACGGTGCGGAACAGACCGGCCAGCGGCCGGTGGAAGTGCGCCGGGACGCGGCCGTCCACCAGCACCACGAACCGCTGCTCGGTGGTGGGCCGGGCGTCCAGTACCGCCCGGACGGCCGCGAACACCGTGTCCGTCACGGCGTCGACGCCGTCGGCCGGGGCGGCGGGGGCGATCCGCGGCAGCCCGGGGGTGTGGGCGGTGCGGACGGCGGTGCCGGGGTTCGCCGGGCGGTCGGTCCAGCGGGTGGTGGCGGTCACGACGCCGTCGGCGGGGGAGCTCTGGCCGCCCGCACCGCCGGCGCCGGGCCCGGCGGTGGCGCGCTGGGTGAGCCCCCGGAGCGTGGCGTGGACGACGCCCTCCCGGTCGCACAGGTCGATGTCGAAGGTGGCGACGGCGCCCGAGCCGCCGCCGCGCCGCACCCACGCCCAGCTCTCGGCCGGGCAGGGCCGGTGGACCAGGACCTCGTCCAGGGCCAGCGGGAGCGTCGGGCCGGTGGAGTCGTCCATCAGCGTGACGGAGACCTGGAAGGCCGCGTCCAGCAGGCTCGGCGGCAGCAGGTGGCCACTGCCCTCGGGCTCGCTCGCCCGGATCCGGGCGAGTGCCCGGCCCTCGCCGGTGCGCAGCTCCCGCAGGGCGCGCATGGCCGGGCCGTACTCCAGGCCCTGGGCGCGCAGCCGCCGGTGGACGTCCGCCGGGTCGGCCGGGTCCGGGCAGGAGGCGCGCAGGGCGTCCAGGTCGAGCGGGGCCGGTGGTGCGGGCGGGACGAGTTCGGCGCGGCCGGTGGCGTGGAGCGTGCCGTCCAGCCGGAATCCGACGGCGATCGCCCGCTCCCCGGGCGTCAGTTCGACCAGGACGTCGACGGGTTCGCCGTCGACGGTCACCGGGCGCAGCCAGGCCAGGTCGCGCAGCCGTACGGTGCCCGGCGCGGCGGCCGAGAACTCGACGGCGGCCCGGGCCATCTCGACGTACGCGGCGGCGGGCAGCACCCGGCGCCCGCCCACCCGGTGGTCGTCGAGGAAGGGTTCGGCGCCGGTGAAGGTCGAGGTGTAGCGCTGCTGGGCCAGGTCGGAGGTGTTGCGGTGGACGAGGGGGTGCAGCTGCCCGGGCGCGCCGACCGGCTCCGGGACCCGGTACCAGTGCCGGTCCCGGGCGAACGGGTAGGTGGGCAGCCGCACCCGGTGGGCGCCGGGGTGGTGCGGCCACCGGGCCTCGCCACCGCCCAGCCACTCCTCGACCGCCGCGATGACCTCCGGCGCGGCGCCGGCCGGGTCGGCGTGCCCGCCGGCCGGGAGCGCGCCGGTGGCCAGCGACTCCAGGGCGGCGAGGAGCTGCTCGCGGTCCGCGACGACCAGTGCCGCCCGGACGGCCAGTGGTTCGCGGCCCACCCTCAGGGTGTGGGCGATGTCGGCCAGGCCCTGGCGCGGCTGGAGCGCCGATTCCGGTGCGAGCAGGTGCTCGCGCAGCCGCCCGGCGAGCGCGCGCAGCCGCTCGGGGGTGCGCGCGGACAGCGGGACGACGTACGGGCCCGGGCCGTCGGAGGGCGCGGGGCGGTGCGCCGGTTCCTCCAGCAGTACGTGGGCGTTGGTGCCGCCGAACCCGAAGGAGCTGACGCCGGCCCGGCGCGGCGCGTCCTCGGGGGCGGGCCAGGGCCGGGTGCCGTCCACGACGTAGAAGGGGCTGCCGTCCAGGGTGATCAGCGGGTTCAGGGCCTGGAAGTTGACGGTGGCGGGCAGCACGCCGGCCGCCATGGCGCCGACCACCTTCACCACGCCGGCCACCCCGGCGGCGGACTCCAGGTGCCCGATGTTGGTCTTGATCGAGCCGATGCCGGTGGTGCGCGGGCTCGGCTCCGTCCCGGCGGCCTCGTGCAGGCTGCGGAAGGCGCGTTTGAGGCCGACGACCTCGATCGGGTCGCCGACCGGGGTGCCCGGCCCGTGGGCCTCGATGTAGCCGACCGTCTGCGGGGCGACGCCGGCCCGGGTGTAGACGTCCTCGATCAGCGCGGCCTGGGCGGCCGGGCTGGTCACGGTCAGCGAGTTGGTGCGGCCGCCGTGGTTGGTGCCGACGCCCTTGATCACCCCGTGGACCGGGTCGCCGTCGGCGAGCGCCCGGGCGAGCGGCTTGAGCAGCAGGACCGCCCCGCCCTCGCCGCGCACGAAGCCGTCGGCGTCCTGGTCGAAGGCGTGCGCCCGGCCGGTGGGCGAGAGCATCCCGGCCTTGCTGAAGGCCACGAAGAGCTTCGGGGACCAGCACAGGTTCACGCCGCCGGCCAGCGCCAGGTCGCAGTCGCCGTTGTTCAGCGCGGTCACGGCCTCGTAGAGCGACACCAGGGAGCTGGAGCAGGCGGTGTCGTTGGCGATGCTCGGGCCGTGGAGGTCGAAGTAGTAGGACAGCCGGTTGGCGACGATCGAGTACGCCGTTCCGGTGGGGAGGTAGGCGTCGGTCGCCACGCCGTCGCGTTCGATGAGTTCGGCGTAGTCGGCGTGGCACAGGCCCATGAAGACGCCGGTGCGGCTGCCCGCGAGGTCGGCGGCGCGGTAGCCCGCGTCCTCGATGGCCTTCCAGGCGAGTTCGAGGGCGATCCGCTGTTGCGGGTCCATCGTCTCGGCCTCGCGCGGGGAGATGTTGAAGAAGGCGGCGTCGAAGCGGTCGGCGTCCTCGATGAAGCCGGCCCAGATGCTGTTGGTCCGTTCGCCGCCGGTGCGGGGATCGCCGAAGTAGCGTTCCTTGGACCAGCGTTCGGCCGGGACCTCGGTGATCAGCGAGCGTCCGGCGGCGAGGTGGTCGAAGAGGGCGGGCAGGGTGTCGGCCCCGGGGAAGCGCAGGGCGAGCCCGATGATGGCGGTGCCGTCGGTGGTCACCGGGTCTCCTTCGCGGTCGGGACGGCGCTGCGCCGGTCCACGGTCACCTTCAGGTCGAGCGCCCCGGCCGGGGCGCCGCCGGCGCGGCCCGCGCCGTCGAGCACGAACGCGCGGTGCAGCACGGCGGTGGTGAGCAGGTAGACGAAGGCCTGGTCCTCCTTGGTGCTCACCTCCTCGACGGGCGAGGACATGATCCGGTCCGTCAGCCGGCGGGCGAACCGCTGGTCCAGGAAGTCGAGCTTGCCCAACTCGGCGTCTGACAGCAGAAGTTCGAGGTAGTCCGGGCGGCTCTCCTTGAACGCCTCGCTGCCCGGGGCGCGGTAGGGCTGCTTGGGGCGGTCGGTGGTCCAGCGCGGCAGCTCGGAGCGGAACGCCCGTTTCAGCAGGGCCTTCTCGTTCCACCCGTCGTCGAAGCGGAGGTTGACCGAGGAGGCGGCCCGGACGACCGCCGGGTCGAGGAACGGGCAGCGGTTCTCCACGCTGTGCGCCAGCGCGACGCGCTCGCCCTGGGTGGAGAGGAGGAAACCGGGCAGCAGGGTCTTGTACTCCAGCCACTGGGCCTTCTGCACCGCGGACATGGCCCGGTAGCCCGGCGTCCGGGCGACCAGGTCGAGCAGGCCGGCGAACGGGTCCTCCCGGGAGGCGAGCAGCCGGGCCGCGAACCTGCCGTTCTGGTAGCGCAGTTCGTGGGAGAACAGGCCGGGCATCCGCTCGGTGGCGAATTGCTGGTACAGGCCGAGCAGATGGCTCTGGTGGGCCGGGCCGAAGTGCGCCAGCTCGGGGTGCAGGGTGGCGAGCGCGGCGCGGCGCCCGTCCTCGTCGAGTCCGTGCCAGCGCTCGCGCAGCATGGTCTCGCGGAACAGCGAGTAGCCGAGGAAGGCCTCGTCGGAGCCCTCGCCGCTGAGCACGGTCTTGATGCCGGCGTCCCGGACGTGGCGGGAGAGCAGGAACATCGGGACGAAGGAGGTCCGGAAGGCGGGCATCTCGGCGTGGTGGACCGCCGCCGGCAGGTTGTCGGCGATGTCCGCGGCGGTGACCGGGACGGCGAGGTGCTCGGTGCCCAGGTGGTCGGCGACCAGGAGCTGGCTGTCGGACTCGTCGAAGTTCTTGTCCCGGAAGGCCACCGAGAAGGTGCGGACCGGGTGGCGGGACAGCCGGGTGGCGAGGCTCGTCACCACGGAGGAGTCCAGCCCGCCGCTCAGGTAGACGCCGACCTCGACGTCCGAGCGCAGCCGCAGCTCCACCGCGGTGCGCAGGCTCTCCCGGACGAATTCGACGGCCTCCGCCTCGGTGCCGTCGAAGCCCGGCACGTCGAAGCCGAGTTCCTCGTACGCGCGCAGCGAGCGCCCGTCCCCGTGGATCTCCAGGTAGGAGCCCATCGGCAGCTGGTGGACACCGGCGAAGGGCGTGCGGTCGGGCAGCGGCGTCCACACCGCGTAGACGGCGGCGAGATCCTGCGGGGAGAGCTCGAACCGGAATCCGGGGAAGGCGCCGAAGGCCTTCATCTCGGAGGCGAACAGCAGGGCGCCGCCGTGCTCGGCGTAGTACAGCGGGCGTTTGCCGTAGCGGTCCCGGGCCAGGACGAGCCGGCCGGTCACGGCGTCCCTGATCGCCAGCGCGAACGGGCCGTTGAAGCGGGCGAAGCAGTCAGGGCCCCACTGGATCCAGGCCTGGAGCGCCACTTCGGTGTCGGAGTGGTCGGTGCGGAACGGGCGGCCGAGGGCCTCCAGCTCCGCGCGCAGCTCGATGTGGTTGTAGATCTCGCCGTTGAAGCAGATCCAGTGGCGCTCGGTCGGGTCCGCCATCGGCTGGGCGCCGTCGGCGGGGTCGACGATCGCCAGCCGGACGGCACCCATGGCGAGCCCGTCGTCCAGGTAGTAGCCGGCCTGGTCCGGTCCGCGGTGGCGGATGGTCGACAGCATCGAGGTGATCACCTCGGCGGCCGCTCCGGACAGCGATGGCGGCGAGAGGAACCCAGCCAGTCCGCACATGAGTGGTCCCCCCTAGATTCCGGCGAGCTTCTTCTGGATGAATTCGTCGATCGCGGCGAGCGAGACGAGGACGTCCATCAGGATCTCGTCGGCGTCGAGGGTGACGGAGAATTCGGTTTCCAGGAACCGCATCATTCTGACGTAGCCGAAGGAGTCGATGACCCCGGCTTTGAACAGGTCGGTTTCGGGGGTGATCTCCTCGTCGAACTCGAAGAGGAAACGGTCTTCCAGGTAGCTCCGGATGATTTCCGTCGTCGATTCCATCGTTCAGGCTCCAGAGGTGATGGTGTGGACCATTCGGGTGAGGGCGGTGCCCCCGATCTCGGTGAACTCCAACGGGTCGTCCGGGTCGAGCAGACTTCGGACACAGTCGGTCCAGCGCACCGGGGTGACGAGCTGTTCGGCGAGCAGCCGGGCGGTCTCCGACGCCCGGTGGGGCCGGGCGGTGACGTTGGAGACGACCGGCGTCGTGGGTTCGGCGAAGGCGAATCCGGTGAGGAACTCGGCGAAGCGCACCCGGGCCGGCTCCATGTACCGGGAGTGGAACGGGGCGCTCACCCGGAGCCGGGCCACCCGGATTCCGGCCCCCTCCAGGCAGTCGAGCGCGGCGGCCAGCACCGGCGGGGTGGCCGCGATGACCAGCTGGGAGGGGGTGTTGAGGCCGGCGATGTCGACGCCGTCGACGCCGTGGTCGGCGAGGACCTTCAGCAACTGCTCCTCGGGGGTGTCCAGCACGGCGGCCATGCCGCCGTCGGAGGCCGCGGCCATGAGCTCGGCGCGCCTGGCGACCAGCCGGAGCCCGGTCTCGAAGTCGAAGACCCCGGCGGCCAGCAGGGCGTTGTACTCGCCGAGGCTGTGCCCCAGGTAGCGGTCGGCCCGGCGGTCCTCGCGGTGGGCGTGCTCGAAGCCGTGCAGGGCGTTGACGACGAAGATCGCCGGCTGGGTGTACTCCGTGCGGGAGAGCAGGCCGTCCGGGTTCTCGGTGCACAGGGCGGCCAGGTCGTACCCCAGGAGGTCGGAGGCGAAGGCGACCAGTCCGGGGTAGCGGGCGAGGACCTCGGCGCCCATTCCCTTGTGCTGGCTGCCCTGGCCGGCGAAGAGCATGGCGAACACGGCGTTCCTCCGACTTCGTCGCGGGATGGGGGAGCGGGGGGCTGTTCCGGGGGCGGCTGCGCCGACGGCCTCACGGCCGGCCGGCCGAGACCACCGATCTGAGGACGTTCAGGACGGCCCGGCCGCGCCGGCCGAGGGCGAGGGAGGGCGCGGTGGCCACCCCGAGCCGGGCGGTCGGCGTCGGCTCCGCGAGCTCGACCGCGCGGATCCGGCCGCCCTCCAGGGTGGTGGCCCGGTGGACGCACTGGTAGGCCAGGGCGAACCCGCAGCCGGCGGCGACCAGGCCTCGGACGGTCTCCGGCCCGGCCGCGGTGATCACCGGCGGCGGCGGGACGCCGGCCTCGGCGAAGGACTTCTCGAAGTGGAGCAGCAGCGGCGGGTCGTCGAGGGCGACGAACGGCCGGTCGGCGAGCCGGGCCAGCGGGACGGGACCGGCCCGGCCGACCGGGTCGTCCTCCGGGTCGCCGTCCGGGAGGAGGGCCTGGAGGCGCAGCTCGGCCAGCGGGACGAACCGGCAGCCGCCGCTCAGGAAGTCGTAGGTGACGGCCAGTTCGCACTGCCCCTCCCTGAGCAGCGCGAGCAGCGGGTCGGCCCGCTCCTCCCGGGTGCTCAGCCGCAGCCCGGCGTGCCGCTGCGCGGTGATCCGGTGGGTCGGCGGCAGCAGGAACGGGGCGAGCGTGGTGAGGAAGCCGACGCCGATCCGTCCTTCGAGGCCGCCCGCCAGGGCGTCCCCCTGCTCCTGGAGGTCCCTGGCCTGTCCCAGCAGGGCCCGGGCGCCGAGCAGCAGGTGGCGTCCGTTGGGGGTGAGGGAGACGCCGCGGGCGTGGTGGCGCAGCAGCAGCTGGACGCCGAGTTGGCGTTCCAGCCGGATGATGGCCGAGGAGACGGTCGATTGCGAGGCTCTGAGCTTTTCGGCCGCTTCGGAGATGTTGCCGAGTTCGGCCGATTCGACGAAATAGCGGAGCTGGGTGAGGCTGAAGTCCAGTCGTTCGGTCATTCTTCACGTCCGGAGAAAGCTGGCGGGCGGAATCCGGGAACGGTTCATGTCGTGAACGTGTCAAACACGTAAAAAGCGCAGGCCCCGGGCATTGTCCAGCCCATGGGTATGCGTGGGAAGGTGGAACACGGAGCGAAGTGCTTCGCTCACCATAGGCGACAGGCTGACGCTGGAACAAGGTCGCCCAGGGGGCGGGATGTGAAGGAGTCGCGGGCGGATCCGGCGGACCGGCTTCCGCCGACGGGAGTGCCGAGGAGGTGGCGCCGGGTGCGGGCGTGGTGCCGGGTCGATGCCGGGCCGGTGCCGCGCCGATGCCACGAACTAGGATGCTCGGGTCACCGGAACGGGTTCGCGTCCGCTCCCGGTGAGCCAGGTGACGGCGAGACGAGGGAGCACCCGTGCCCAGCCAGCGGTCCATCAACGAGGCCGAGAGGCTCGTCCAGGCGAAGCTCGGCGGCAGCCCGATCCGCCGGGAGCGGATGGCCGCGGTGGCCAACATCTACCGGGCCGCCTCCACCGTGCGCCAGCACCTGGAGAACTCCGTCCTGCGCGGCTCGGACCTCACCTGGACCGCCTTCGTCGTCCTCTGGGTGGTCTGGGTCTGGGGCGAGTCCGAGACCCGGCACGTCGCCGAGGAGGCCGGCATCTCCAAGGGCACACTGACCGGCGTCTCCCGCACCCTGGAGTCGCGCGGCCTGCTGCGCCGCGTCGACCACCCCACCGACGGACGGCTGGTCCTCCTCGCGCTCACCGAGAAGGGCGAGGAGTTCATGCGCGAGGTGTTCCCGGCCTTCAACGACGAGGAGTCCTTCGTCACCTCCGGGCTCACCGACGAGGAGTGCGTCAGCCTCGCCGACGGGCTGCGGCGGGTGGTGCTCCAGGTCGAGGAGCACGGCGAGGAGCGGCGCCGCGCGCTGCTGAACGGCGAGGAGCCCGCCCCGCGCCGCAGCGGCCGGCGCCCTTCCCGCGGCTGACGTCTCAGCCCGCCGCCCGGACCAGGGCGTCGAAGATCCGCTGCTGGGCCGGGTCCTCGTGGGCGGTGTCCTCCGGATGCCACTGCACGGCGGTGAACCAGCCCTTCGCCCCCGGCAGTTCGACGGCCTCGACGGTCCCGTCGGCCGCCCGGCCGGTGACCGCCAGGCCCCGCCCGAGCCGGTCCACGCGCTGGTGGTGGTAGCAGGAGGCCTCGACCCGCTCGCCGCCGGTGATCGCGGCCAGCGCGGAACCGGGGGTGAGCGCGACGGGCTGCCGGACGTGCCGGTGCTCGCGGCCGGGGCCGCCCATGTCCTGGTGCAGGGTGCCGCCCAGCACCGTGTTGACCACCTGGAGCCCGCGGCAGACCGCGAGCAGCGGCACCCCGTCCGCCAGGGCCCGCCGGGCGAGTTCCAGGTCGAACGCGTCCTGCTCCTCGTCCACGTCGTAGACCGCCGCGTGGGCGTCGGCCGCGCCGTAGCGGTGCGGCGCCAGGTCCCCGCCGCCGGGGAGCAGCAGCGCGTCGAAGCGGGCCAGCCGGGCGGCGACCTCCGCCGGGTCGGCGGTGCCGCCGGGGGCGTGCGGGTGCAGGGTGACGGGCTCGCCGCCGGCCCGCCAGACGGCCTCGATCAGGGCCCGGGCGTTGACCTCGGCGGCGTGGCGCAGGGCGGAGGTGGAGGCGGCGAAGCGGGCGGGGACGGCGATCAGCGGTCGGTGGTTCACAGCTGGATCCAGGTCGTCTTGAGTTCGGTGTACTTCTCCAGGGCGTGGGCGGACTTGTCGCGTCCGTTTCCGGACTGCTTCATCCCGCCGAAGGGCACCGTGAGGTCGCCCTCCTCGTAGCAGTTGACCCAGACCGTACCGGCCCTGAGGGCGCGGGAGACCCGGTGGGCGGTGGAGAGGTCGGAGGTCCACAGCCCGGCGGCGAGGCCGTACTCGGTGGCGTTGGCGAGGGCGACGGCCTCGTCCAGGTCGTCGAAGGCGAGCACCGACAGCACCGGGCCGAAGACCTCCTCGCGGGCCAGCCGGCTGTCCGGGGCGACCCGGTCGAAGACGGTGGGTTCGAGGTAGCACCCGCCGGTTCCGGTCAGGGTGCGCTCGCCGCCGGTGCGCAGCCGGGCGCCGTCGTCGAGGGCGGTGCGGACGTGGCCCAGGACCCGGCCGAGGTGCTGTTCGCCGACCAGGGCGCCCATCTCCGTGGCGGGGTCGAGCGGATCGCCCACCCGCAGGGCGCGGGCGCGGGCCACGACGGCCTCGGTGACCTGTTCGGCGACGGAGGAGTGGACCAGCAGCCGGGAGGGCGCGGTGCACATCTCGCCCTGGTTGAAGAAGATGCCCCAGGCGGCGGTGGCCGCGGCCCGCTCCAGGTCGGGGGCGTCGGGCAGGACGATGTTGGGCGACTTGCCGCCCAGTTCCAGCCAGACCCGCTTGAGGTTGGAGTCGGCGGAGTAGCGCAGGAAGTGGCGGCCGACGGCGGTGGAGCCGGTGAAGGCGAGGACGTCGACGTCGGGGTGCAGGCCGAGGGCCCGGCCGGCCACCGGCCCGTCGCCGGCCACGACGTTGAGGACGCCCGGAGGCAGCCCGGCCGCGAGGCCGATCCGGCCGAGCAGCAGGGCGGACAGCGGGGAGTTCTCCGAGGGCTTGAGCACCACCGCGCAGCCGGCGGCCAGCGCCGGGGCGATCTTCCAGCCGGCCAGGGTGAGCGGGAAGTTCCAGGGGACGACCGCGCCGACGACCCCGGCCGGTTCCCGGGTGACGAGGGCGAGGGCGTCGGGCGCGGTGCGCGGGGACTCGTCGGTGAGCTTGTCGGCGAGCCCGCCGTACCAGCGGAAGGTGTTGATCAGCGCCCGCAGCTCGATGTCATGGGCGTCGGTGACCGGTTTGCCCATCTCCAGGCTGACGGTGAGCGCCAGTTCGGCCCGCCGCTCCTCCAGGAGTTCGGCGAGGCGCAGCAGGACGCGGCCGCGCTCGGTGGGGGAGAGCCGCGGCCAGGGGCCGTGGTCGAAGGCCCGGCGGGCGGCGGCGACGGCCGCGTCGACCTCGGCCGCACCGGCGTCGGCGACCTCGGCCAGCACCTTGCCGTCGCGGGGGGAGACCACGGAGAACGTGTCGCCGCCACCGGCTTCGTCGGTGCCGTCGATCAGGTGCTCGCGCACGGGCCGGAACGCCTCGGCCCGGCGGAGCCAGTCGTGGTGGGTGGCGAGGGTCATGCGGTCCTCCAGGAGGGGGTGGCGGGCGCGCCGGGCCCCGGGGCGCCCCGGGGGGGGGCGGGCGCGGGGGCGGCCGCCGCTCAAGGGGGTTGGGCCCCCCCCCCCCCCGCCCCCCGCCCC
>NZ_JBHUAF010000173.1:0-16767 GCF_042789895.1 Kitasatospora sp. NPDC056783 | reverse complement strand
CCCCGTGACCGGCTTCTGCCGGTCGCGGGGGCCGCCGCTCGTCCGGTCCGGCCTACTGCTCGCGCAGCTCCCGGACCGCCGCCTCCAGCCGCTGCCCGAAGTCGGCGTCGGCCTTGCGGAAGTTGTCGATCGCCCGTTCCACGATGTCCTCGCGGTCGGCCGAGACCTTGGCGATGAAGCCCGCCAGGTTGCCGATCAGGCGCTGCTTCTCCTCCTCGGAGTACAGCCGGTAGAGGGCGCCGGCCTGCCCGAAGTCGTCGTCCTCGGCGTGCGAGGGCGCGACGTGGTTGCCGGTGACGCCGTCGATGGCGGTCGCGGCCCACAGCGGACGGCCGGTCTCCACCGGGCCGCCGAAGCTGTTCGGCTCGTAGTTCTTCTGGCGGCCGTGCCGGCCGTCGTACAGGTGGCCGTCCCGGCCGTGGGTGCGCGCCTCGGTGGCGTGCGGACGGTTCACCGGCAGGTGGTCGGCGTTGATGCCGACCCGGTAGCGGTGGGCGTCCGCGTACGCGAACAGGCGGCCCTGGAGCATCTTGTCCGGGGACGGGCCGATGCCGGGCACGAAGTGCGACGGCGAGAAGACCGACTGCTCGACCTCGGCGAAGACGTTGTCGGGGTTGCGGTTGAGCTCCAGCTTCCCGATCTCGATCGGCGGGTAGTCGGCGTGCGGCCAGACCTTGGTCAGGTCGAAGGGGTTGAAGCGGTAGGCCGCCGCGTCGGCCGCCGGCATGATCTGGACCTGCACCGTCCAGCTGGGGAACTCGCCGCGCTCGATCGACTGGCGCAGGTCGCGCTGGTGGCTGTCCGGGTCCTCGCCGGCGAGGACGTTGGCCTCGGCCTGGGTGAGGTTGCGGATGCCCTGGTCGGTCTTGAAGTGGTACTTGACCCAGAAGTGCTCGCCGGCCTCGTTCTGCCACTGGAAGGTGTGCGAGCCGTAGCCGTTCATGTGCCGGTACGAGGCGGGGATGCCGCGGTCGCCGAACAGCCAGGTCACCTGGTGGGTGGCCTCGGGCGACAGGCCCCAGAAGTCCCAGACGTTGTCCGCCTCCTGCGAGCCGGTGTACGGGTCGCGCTTCTGGGTGTGGATGAAGTCGGGGAACTTGGTGGCGTCCTTGATGAAGAACACCGGGGTGTTGTTGCCGACGAGGTCGTAGTTGCCCTCCTCGGTGTAGAACTTCAGCGCGAAGCCGCGCGGGTCGCGCACCGCGTCGGCCGCGCCGAGGTTGCCGGCCACGGTCGAGAAGCGCAGGAAGACCTCGGTCTGCTTGCCGACCTCGGACAGGAAGGCCGCCCGGGTCCAGGGCGTCACGTCGGCGGTGACGGTGAAGGTGCCGTACGCCCCCGCCCCGCGGGCGTGCACCACGCGCTCCGGGATCCGCTCGCGGTTGAAGTGCGCGAGCTTCTCGAACAGCAGCTGGTCCTGGATGAGCGCCGGGCCCCCGACACCCGCCGTCTCGGTGTTCTGGTTGTCGGCGACGGGGGCACCCGCCTCCGTGGTCAGGGTCGGGCGCAGCTCGTCCTGGGTCGTCATGGCAGTGCCTCCGCGTTATCCGGTCGTATGACACGATCCTAACTTGGACTTTGTCCAAGTCAATACTGGAACCAATACCGGAGCGTGACTTAGTCTGGATGACATGAGCGACCTGCTGGAAAGACTGCGCGGAAGGGGCTGGCGGCTGACCTCGCAGCGCCGGGTCGTGGCCGAGGTCCTGGACGGCGACCACGTCCACCTCACCGCCGACGAGGTCCACTCCCGCGCGACGGTCCGCCTGCCGGAGATCAGCCGCGCCACCGTCTACAACACGCTCGGTGAACTCGTCGCCCTCGGCGAGGTCCTGGAGGTCGCCACCGACGGCCGCGCCAAGCGCTACGACCCCAACGCCCACCACGCCCACCAGCACCTGGTCTGCTCCGGCTGCGGCGCCGTCCGCGACGTCCACCCCCAGGGCGACCCCCTCGCCGCCCTCCCCGCCGCCGAACGCTTCGGCTTCACGGTCACCACCGCCGAGGTCACCTACCGCGGCCTGTGCCCCGCCTGCCGCCCCTGACCGGGGAACCGCCCTGACCAGGGAACCGCCCCGACCGGGGAACCGCCCTGGCCGCGGGACCTCCCTTGACCGCGGAACCGCCCGGGAGCGTTACGCGCTCAGCTCCGCGCTGAGCGCGCCCAGCAGCCGCCCGGCCCGCTCCGACACCTCGGCCGGGCCCTGGTCGATCGCCCGCCGGCACCAGTTCTCCGCCTGCATCGGCTCCCCCCGGCGCAGCGCCAGCAGCGCCAGGCGCAACGCCGCCCGGCCGTGCCCGGCGTCCGCCGCCCGGGTGTACCAGAGCATCGCCTCGGCCTCGCTGTCCTGCCGGGCCAGCAGCAGCCCCAGGTTGAACGCCGCACTGCGGCTGCCCGCCTCGGCGGCCCGCCGGTACCAGCTCTCGGCGATCTCCAGCGCCCCGCGCTCCGCCGCCCGCACGCCCATCCGCACCTGCGCCCGGCGGTGCCCGGCGTCCGCCGCCGCCGCGTACCAGTGCTCCGCCTCGGCGTCCGCGTCCCCGCGCCGGTCCAGCAGCGAGGCCAGCCGGAACGCGCCCTCGACCGACCCCCCGGCCCCCGCCTGCCGGTAGCGCTCCAGCGCCCCGGCCAGGTTGCCGCGCTGCTCCTGGACGACCGCGAGCTGCAGGGCAGCCTCGCCGTGCCCCTCGGCCGCGGCCCTCGCGTACCACTCCTGGGCCTGCTGCTGCTCGCCGCGCCCGGCGTGCAGCACACCCAGGTTGAACGCCCCGTCCACGCTGCCGGCCTCGGCCGCCTTGGAGAACCAGGGCTGGGCGCCGGACTCGTCGCCGCGCTGCAGCAGCACCACGGCCAGCGCGTTGCAGGCCTCCCGGTGCCCCGCGTACGCGGCCCGGCGGTACCACTGCTCGGCCTGCTGCTCGCGGCCGGTGCCGGCGCAGAGCAGGCCGAGGTTGAACGCGCCGTTCTGGTCGCCCGCGTCCAGCGCGAGGCGGTACCAGCGCTCGGCGGCGGCGGCCTCGCCGCGGCTCGCGTGCAGCGCGCCCAGCGCGTTGGCGGCGTTGCCGTCCCCGGCCTCGGCGGCCTCCTGCCACCACTCGGCGGCGGCCGCCGTGTCCCCGGAGTCGCGCAGCAGGAAGCCCAGCGCGCAGGCCGCGCGCGACTCCCCGTTCTGCGCGGCCTGCCGGTACCAGCGGGCCGCCTCGTCGAGCAGCGACCGGTCGGTGCGGGCGCGCTCCTCCAGCAGCACCCCCAGGCGCAGCGCGGCGCGGGCGTGACTGCGGGCGGCGGCGGTGCGGTACCAGGTCTCGGCGGTCTCCTTGTCCCCGGCGGCCTCGCGCATCCGGGCCAGCCGGTAGGCCGCCTCGCGGTGCCCGGCGTCGGCGGAGACCTTGAACCAGCGTTCGGCGCGCACGTCCCGCCGGTGCTCCATCAGGTCGCCCAGCGCGTAGGCGCCCAGCGGGTGGCCGTGGTCGGCGGCGAAGTGCAGCCAGTACTCGGCGGCCTCCTCCTCGCCCTGGTCGCGCAGTTGCAGCCCGAGCGCGTGGGCGGCCGGCGCGCTGCCGGAGACGGCGGCCTGGCGCCACCACTGGCCGGCCTCGGCCCGGTGGCCCTGCTGGTGCAGCAGCACGCCGAGGTTGTTGGCGGCGGCGCGCAGCCCGGCGGCCGCGGCGGCGCGCAGGTAGGGCTCGGCGTCCTCCAGTTCGCCGCGGCGCAGCAGCAGGGTGCCGAGCCGACAGGCGGCGTCCGGGTCACCGCCGTCGGCGGCCTGCCGGTGGCGGGCCTCCAGCGCGGCGGACTCCCGGGCCGCGAGGGCGGTCTCGAAGCTGGTCGGGTCGAAGCCGGCCGAGTCCAGCGCGGTGCCGGCCGTCGGGTCCCCGCCGGCCTGCTCGCCGTAGGCGCCGACGGCGGCGGCGAACTGACGGGTCGACACGTGGACCAGGCTGTCGGGCCCGTAGCCGGGGGTCGGGGGGCGCTCGGACAGTCGGCTGGTGCGCTGGGCGGGCAGGGCTCCGGGGCGGTTCTCGGGGCTCTCGGCGCTCTCCGACCAGGCGTCGGTGTCCGCTTCGACGGCCGCCGCGGACTTGGCGCCTGACTTGCCGATCAGCCTCATGCCGACTCCCGCTCCCCCAGAGTGTCGCGGCATCGTGCCCCGGCGTGCGGCCGGGGGGACTCCCAGGGGAGGCGCCGGACCCGACGGGCGGTCAGTGACCGCGCACCGTCCCCCATGTGTCCCATCGTCGCATCACCCAGTACCCGCGTACACCTGCCCCGGCCGAATTCCGGCGGAGCCGACCCGAAGCCGACGGAATTGCTTCGGCGCTTTGTCGATTTCCCGACACTTCAACCCCACAAACCCCGCTGCCGTCGTCCTTGGCGACGGTCGATAGTACCGGAGCGGTTCCCGCCGCTTCCGGCCGTGAACGGCACCGGAAACACCAGAGGCCCGGAGGAATGATCCTCCGGGCCTCTGGCCTTTGTAGCGGGGACAGGATTTGAACCTGCGACCTCTGGGTTATGAGCCCAGCGAGCTACCGAGCTGCTCCACCCCGCGTCGGTGGTTAAACCATAGCACGGACGCGGGGTGGAACGGAAAACGGTTACCGCAGCTCAGCGGGCTACGGCTGGGCCGGGGGCGATCCGCCGTTCGTGGCGCCCGGGGCCGGTGTGCCGGTCGGGGCCGCCGCCGGGGTGCCGCCGCCGGCCGCCGAGATCGCCTTCAGCGCGTCGCCGAGCGCCTTCTGGGCATTGCCGTACGCCACCCAGTCGCCGTTCTTGATCGCGGTCTGGCTGTCGCTGTACGCCTTCTGGGCGTCCGTGATCGCCTTCTGGAGCTCCGGCGAGACCGTCCCGCCCGGCGCCGGCGTGGCCGGGGTGGTGGGCGTGGTCGGCGTGGTCGGCGTCGTCCCGCCCGGCGTGGACGGCACGGTCGGGGTGGTCGCCGGAGGCGCCCCGCCGAACACCTTCTTCAGCGCGGCCTCCAGGGTGTCCTCGAACGCCACGTTGTCGTCCCCGTAGACCGCCAGGACCTTCTGCATCGTCGGGTACTTCGCACCGCGACCGCGCACGTACACCGGCTCGATGTTGAGCAGGCCGCCGCCGACCGGCAGGGTCAGCAGGTTGCCGTACTCCAGCTCGGCGTCACCGCCGCTCTTCAGCGCGAAGATCTGCTGGGCCACCTCCTGACGGGAGTTGAACTTCGACTGCACCAGGCCGGGGCCGGGGGCGCCGCTCTCACCCGTCATCTTCAGGACGCGGATCTTCCCGTAGTCGTCCCCCGGGTCCGCGTTGACGGCCATGAACGCCGCCAGGTTCGGCCGCCCGTTGGGCACGAAGGTGCTGGTGAGCGAGAAGCTCGCCGCGCTGGTGTCCGGCATCCGCACCGTCACGTAGTACGGCGGCTGGACCTGCTTGGTGTCGCTGGTCGGGTCCACCGGGGTCTGCCAGATGTCACTGCCGTTGAAGAAGGAGTTCGAGTCGGTGACGTGGTACTGGCCGAGCAGGTCGCGCTGCACCTTGAACATGTCCTGCGGGTAGCGCAGGTGCGGCAGCAGCGTCTGCGGGATGTCCGCCTTCGGCTCCACCGTGCCCGGGAAGGCCTTCATCCAGGTCTTCAGCACCGGGTCCTTCTCGTCCCACTGGTAGAGCTTCACCTCGCCGGTGTAGGCGTCCACCGTGGCCTTGACCGAGTTGCGGATGTAGTTGACCTGGTTGGCGGCGGTCAGCAGCTCACCTCGCTGGTTGGTCAGCGAGTCCTTGGTCGCGGTGCCCAGCGTCGTCTTCGACGAGAACGGGAAGCCGTCCGAGGTGGTGTAGCCGTCCAGCACCCAGAGCACCCGGCCGTCCTGCACCACCGGGTACGGGTCGGCGTCGATCGACAGCCACGGCGCGACCTTCTCCACCCGCTCCTTCGGCGTCCGGTTGTAGATCACCTTGGCGCCGTCGGTGATCGCCCCCGCGTAGAGGATCTGCGGCTCGGCGAAGCGCACCGCGTACGCGGCCCGGGTCAGCGGGTTGTCCAGCGAGACCCCGCTGCCGCCGGTGTAGGTGTACTCGGCGTTCTGGCCGGTCTTGGGATCGGTGTAGTCGATCTCCTTGTTCGAGCCGCCGACGATCGAGTACGTCGAGGTCTTCTCGCCGTAGTAGATCCGCTGCTGGTAGTCGCCCAGCGTGCCGGTGGACGGCAGGCCCGACTCGGTGAACACCGGCTGGCCCTTGTCGTCGACCTGGTTGCCCTTGGCGACCACCGCGCCGTAACCGTGGGTGTACTTGAAGTGGTCGTTGATCCAGTTGCGCTGCACGCCGTTGAGGTCGAGCTCACGCAGGCCGATCACGCTGTCCTGCTTGCCCTGCCCGGTGCCGTAGCGGTCCACGTCCAGCGTGTTCGGGAAGGCGTAGTAGTTGCGCTGCTGCTCCAGCGACTGGAACGTCGGCGAGACGACGTTCGGGTCCAGCAGCCGGATGTCCGCGACGGTCTGCGCGTCCGGCTTGAGCGCCTCCGGCGTCGTCGTGCCCTGCGGCGCGTACTGGGTGGTCTGCGCGTCCGCGATCCCGTACGCCTGGCGGGTGGCGTCGATGTTCTTCTGGATGTACGGCGTCTCCTTGGCCTGCTCGTTCGGCTTGACCTGGAACTGCTGCACGATCGCCGGGTACAGCCCGCCGATCAGCACCGCCGACAGCACCATCAGCCCCAGGCCGATCAGGGCCGGGGCCCAGGTGCGGCGGATCGGGGTCAGGAAGAACAGCACCGCGCAGATGATCGCGACGAAGAACAGGATGGTCTTGGCCGGCAGGAACGCGTTGGCGTCCACGTAGCGCAGGCCGGTCCAGCCCGAGACCCCCTTGTAGGAGCCGGTCTTCACCGCCAGCGCGTACCGGTCCAGCCAGTACGCGACGGCCTTCAGCAGCACGAACACGCCCAGCAGCACCGCCAGGTGCCCCTGCGCGCCCACGCTCGCCCGCCGCCCCGGGCCCTGCAGCCGCAGCCCGCCGTACAGGTAGTGCACCAGCGCCGACGTCAGCAGCGAGACGATCACCGCGCTGAACGCGAAGCCCAGCACGAACTCGTAGAACGGCAGGTCGAAGGCGTAGAACGAGACGTCCATGCCGAACTGCGTGTCCTTCTCACCGAAGGAGGTCGCGTTCGTCCACATCAGCCAGGTCCGCCACTGCCCGGAGGCCGCGGCACCGGCCACCAGGCCGATCACCAGCGAGATGCCGATCAGCGCCCAGCGCTTGAACGGCGCCAGCCCGGCCCGGTAGCGGTCGAGGCTCTGCTGCTCCACCGACATCGCCGACAGCGGCGGCCGCAGCCGGTGCGCCAGCCAGATGTTGAAGCCGACGATCACCGCCATCAGCAGCCCGAACACCGCGAACAGGCCGACCTTCGTCCACAGCTGGGTGGTGAACACCGAGGAGAAGCGGACCGACCGGAACCACAGCCAGTCCGTCCAGAAGCCCGCGAACATGACGAACAACAGGAAGAGCACCGCGAGCACGCCCAGGGTCAGCAGGGCCACCCGCGCCCGCCGGGAGGGCGGGCCTACCCTGCGCCGGAACACCGGCCCTGACCGTTCGGGCATCTGGAAGACCACGGTGGCACCTCGGCTGTGTCGTCTGGATGGGGTAGGTCGTCAGAGAAACTTAACCAGGCTTTGGCCGAGTTCCCACCGTTAGCAGACGGTTACGACCGCCGCCCGCCCGAGCCGCCTCCACCGCGGCCCGTCCGGCCCCGCCCGGCGGACCGCCCCGGCGAGCGCGCCCCGCCCGCCGTGTGAGGATTGAGGCATGTCCGACGCGCCTGATCTCAACAACTCCCCCGACGACGTCTCCAAGCTCCCGGCAGCCACCCCGCTCACCCGGGCCGCGCTGGAGATCGACGAGTACGCCGCCACCCTCGGCTGGGACCTCCCGGCCCGGCTGTTCGCCCTGGTGGACAGCGCCGCCCTGCGCAAGGCCAACCCGAAGATCGCCAAGCAGCTCGGCCTCGCCGACGGCGACGAGAGCGGCCTCACCCCGATCGAGCAAGACGAGCTGCCGGCCGGCATGGAGCTCGACAAGTTCCTCGGCACCATCGCCTGGCCCGACTCCGTGGCCGGCTGCGCCCTGGTCGTCGAGCGCCTGATGCTGCCGCCGGGCGCCGAGCAGTCCCGCCCGCGGGGCGCCTCCGACGCCCAGCTCGCCGAGTGGGTGGCCAACCACCCCAAGCGCGAGGAGGTGCGGATCACCGCCGCCGTGCTGCGCGACGGCAAGAAGGAGATCGCCCTGCGGCTGCGCTCCAAGGACGTCGCCCGCGAGGTGCTGACCGGCCCGGACCTGGTGCCCGGCCTGACCGCCGCGCTGCTGGCGACCTTCGCGTAGGTCCCGCCCCCGGAGGGGCCGGCCCCCGGCCGGTCCTTCTATCCGGCGGCGCAGGACGGCAGCGCGGAGGCCTGCCCGGAGCGGACCTGCTCCAGCGACTTCAGCGCGCCGTCCAGCGTGTCCGTCTTGATCAGGGTCAGCCCGGACGGGACGTTCTTGGTGGCCTCGGCGCAGTTCGAGGACGGGGTGAAGAAGTACTCGGCCCCGGCGTCCCGGGCGGCGATCAGCTTCATCGAGATGCCGCCGATCGGGCCGACCTTGCCGTCGTCGTCGATGGTCCCGGTACCGGCCACGAACTTGCCGCCGGTGAGGTCGCCGCCCGGGGTCAGCTTGTCGATGATGCCGAGCGAGAACATCAGGCCGGCGCTCGGGCCGCCGACGTCCTGTAGGCCGATGTCGATCTGGAACGGGTAGGTGTGCCGCAGCCCGGTGCCGATGCCCACCACCGCGAGCTCCGCCCGCTCGGCCGGGGCCTTCGGGTCGAGGTCCTTGGCCCGGACGGTCGGGACGGTGACGTCGGTCTTCGTTCCCGGGGTGGCGCCGTCGGCGTCCTTGACCCTCGGCACGACGGTGAAGACCACCGACTCGCCCGGCTTGTGCTTGGTGACGGCGGCGACCACCTGGTCGACCGCGCCGACCGGGGCGCCGTCCACGGCCACGACCTGGTCGCCCGCGTGCAGCCGGCCCTCGGCCGGGGCGCCCGCGGTGACCGACTTCACGATCAGCTCGTCGCCCACCGGGATGCCCAGTTGCTTGAGCGCCGCGGTGCGCGCGCTGTCCTCGGAGGAGGCGAACTCCTCGGCGTTCTGCTTCTTGGCGTCCGCGTCCGACTGCCCCTTCGGGTAGACGTTGTCGTGCGGCACCACCAGCACGTCGTCCCGCAGCCAGCCGACCACCGCGTTGACCAGGCTGGGCTCGTACTTGGCCCCGGTGACCTGGACGGTGGTCATGTTGAGGTGCCCGCTCGTCGGGTACGAGTCGTGCCCGCTGATGCTGATCACCGGCTTCCCGCCCTGGTTGCCGAGCGTGTTGTACGTCGGCCCCGGGCTCATCTCCGTGTACGGCACCTTCATCAGCACCGAGACGCAGAGCAGCGCTATGAGCAGCAGGGTGGCAGCGAGCATCGTCGCGGAGCGGCGTGGCATGCCTCGACAGTACGGGACGAGCCCGACGGGACGCCCGCCGGGCTACCTGCCGGGGCGCTCGTTCGGGGCCGCGGCACCGGCGGTGGTGCGCTCCATGGCGGCCATGAAGCGCTGGTGCTCGGCGAGCGAGGCGGGGTCCCCGGCGGCCTTGGGCGTCCGCTGAGCCCACAACGCCCAGAGGCCGGCGGCCACGCCGGCGACACCCGGGATGATCAACCAGGCGAGCGCACCCATACCAGTACTCCCAGCTCGTCGTGTCTATGAGCAGATTAACCACTCCGGCGGACAACGCGACCGACGCCGTCCGGGTTACGGGACGGCCGATCGGCTCACTTCCAGGGAGTATTCGGGGCTCCGCCACCGGCCCGTTCGGGTGAGACCACGGCGCGCCTGACCCGACGGACGCGCGGGATGTGCGGATCGGTTCCGGCAGATCGGCTCCGGCGGATCGGCTCCGGCGAACCGGTTCCAGCGGATCGTTTCCCCTCGGTCCCCCCCGGTTCCGGCCATCGCGGCTCCGGCCGTACCCGCCGGGGCCGTCCCGCCCGCGCCACCAGCGCGACCGGGTCAGCAGCCGCCCGCGCCGACCCACTCCTGCGCGCCGTCCGAGAAGACCTGGTGCTTCCAGATCGGCACCTCGCGCTTGAGGTCGTCGATCAGCCGGCGCGCGGCCGCGAAGGCCTCGCCGCGGTGGGCGCAGGAGACGGCGACGATCACCGCCTTGTCGGAGATCTCCAGCCGGCCCACCCGGTGGACCGCTGCGAGAGCCCTGACCGGGAAGTCCGCGGCCACCTTCTCCGCGATCCGGCGCATCTCCCGCTCCGCGCTGGGGTGGCAGCTGTACTCCAGCGCGGAGACCGACTTGCCGCCGTCGTGGTCCCGGACCGTCCCGACGAAGACGGTGGTGCCGCCGGCCGCGTCGTCGCCGACCGCCTCGTACACCTCGTCCAGCGAGAGCGGCGTGTCCCGGACGGCGAGCAGGCGGATGGGGTCGTGGTTCTCGGACATGGCCCCATGATTCCCCATCCGGGCCGGTGCGCGGCAGGCGTTTTCCGCACCGCGCCGCCGGGCTCCCGCACCGCGGGAAGCCGAGGGTCCCGTCGGCACCGGCCGGCTCCCCGGACCGCTCAGAACCTCCGCCGCTTGCGGGCCCGGCGCACCAGCGCCGCCGTACCGACCAGCGCCACCGTCGCCCCGGCCGCTCCCAGGCTGGTCGCCGCCTCCTTGCCGCCCAGCCGCCGCCCGGCCACCGCGTGCTTGCCGGACACCTGCTCCAGCAGCTCCGCCAGCACCTGTTCGTTGGTGTGCACCGGGCGCCAGCCCGCCTCGTGCAGCCGGCTGCCGGACACCACCCACGGGTACATCGTGTACGCCAGGTCCCCGGCCGGGGCCGGGGTCAGGCCCAGCCGGTGCAGCCGCGCCGCCGTCCCGAGCGCCAGCGAGGCCGGCAGTTCCATCCGCCGGATCCCGGACAGCCGCTCGACGTCCTCCTGCTCCAGCCAGCCGTCACAGCCCACCGTCACCTCGCCCTCGACGAGCCCCAGCGCCGCGTACTCCAGCGCCGCCGCCAGGTCGTCCACGTGACAGAACTGCCAGCAGGGCCGGGAACCCGCCACCACCAGCAGCCGGGGCGCCTCGAAGTGCCGGGTCAGCACGGTGTCCACGCCGGGGCCCACCACCACGGCCGGACGCAGCACCGTCACCTGGAGGCCCGGGTGGGCGCGCGGCGCCCGGCGGGCCAGCCGCTCGATCTCCAGCAGGTCCCCGACCAGCGAGGCCTCCTCGGTGGCCCGCAGCTCGGAGTCCTCCGCCAGCGGCACCTCGTTGTCGGCCAGCGCGCCGTAGACCATCGCCGAGGTGCACAGCACCACCCGGTGCACACCGGCGGCCGCGGCCGCGGTCAGCACGGTCTGGGCGCCGCGCACGTTGTAGGCGCTGCGGGCCCGCGGGTCGGACTCCATCCCGAAGTCCATCGCCAGGTGCACCACCACGTCGACCCCGGCCAGCCGCTCGGCCACCGCCGGGTCGCGCACGTCGAGCACCCGCCACTGCACACCGGGGACCTCACCGCGCCGGTCGTCCACGGCGAGGACCCTGCGCACGTGCGGGGAGGCCACCAGCCGGGCGGCGACGCGCTCTCCCAGCACGCCTGCGGCGCCGGTGACCGCCACGGTCAGCGGCCGTCCGCCGTAGGCTGGAGGCGGCGACGCCGTGGTGTCCGACGCGTCCTCTCCTCCGGTCAGCCCAGAGCGAACGTCCGAGGGCGGGGAACTCACCGGCCATCCTCCACGGTTAGCTTTATGTGCGTACGGACGTGTGTCACGTACGTCCATCCTGCCCGAGGCGAAGGCCCGGCGGTGCACCCGGCGCGGGCCTGCCGCGCGGGAGCCGCCCGCGAGTCCCCCACTCCGCCGCCGCCACGGGCGCAGATTTTTCCGCCACACCCCGTATGACGGCCGACCGGATCGAGGACCCCGTGAGCGACCTTCCCTTCGGATTCGGCGTTCCGCCCGAGGAGCCCGAGGACGGCAAGGCCAAGCCCGACGACGCCCAGAAGAAGAAGGACCAGGACCCGGCCGGCGGCCAGCAGCCGTTCGGCTTCGGGAGCGGCAACCCCTTCGGCGCGATCTTCGGCATGCCCGGCGTTCCGGGCGGCCCCGGCGGCGCCGGCGCCGACAACCCCTTCGCCGCGATGTTCGGCGGCATGAACCCCGGCGACCTCGGCGCCGCGTTCCAGCAGCTCGGCCAGATGCTCTCGTTCGAGGGCGGCCCGGTGAACTGGGACCTCGCCACGAACATCGCCCGCCAGACCGTGGTCGCCGAACCCGCCGAGGGCAAGAGCAAGGACCGCTCGGTCAGCGCGGCCGAGCGCTCCGCCGTCGCCGAGGCCGTCCGCCTGGCCGACCTGTGGCTCGACGGCTCCACCGAGTTCCCCTCCGGCGCCGGCACCGCCGTCGCCTGGAGCCGGGCCGAGTGGATCGAGGCCACCCTCCCGGTCTGGAAGGACCTGGTGGACCCGGTCGCCGAGCGGGTCGGCAACGCCATGGGCGGCGTCCTGCCCGAGGAGATGCAGGCCATGGCCGGCCCGCTGATGGGCGTGATGCGCTCGATGGGCGGCGCCATGTTCGGCACCCAGATCGGCCAGGCGCTCGGCGCGCTCGCCGCCGAGGTGGTCGGCTCCAGCGACGTCGGCCTGCCGCTCGCCCCGGCCGGCAAGGCCGCGCTGCTGCCGCAGAACGTCGCCGAGTTCGGCGAGGGCCTGAACGTCCCCGCCGACGAGGTCCGCCTCTACCTCGCCCTGCGCGAGGCCGCCCACCAGCGGCTCTTCGCCCACGTGCCGTGGCTGCGGGCCCACCTGCTGGGCGCCGTCGAGGCCTACGCCCGCGGCATCAAGGTCGACACCTCCCGGATGGAGGAGCTGGTCGGCCAGCTCGACCCGAGCAACCCGGAGGCCCTCCAGGAGGCGCTGGCCGGCGGCCTGCTCCAGCCCGAGGACACCCCCGAGCAGAAGGCCGCGCTCGCCCGCCTGGAGACCGCGCTCGCGCTGGTCGAGGGCTGGGTCGACGCCGTCGTGCACGCCGCCGCCGAGCCGCACCTGCCGCAGTCGGGCGCGCTGCGCGAGACCGTCCGCCGCCGCCGCGCGGCCGGCGGGCCCGCCGAGCAGACCTTCGCCACCCTGGTCGGCCTGGAGCTGCGCCCGCGCCGGCTGCGCGACGCCTCCCGGCTCTGGGCGCTGCTCGCCGACGCCCGCGGCATCGAGGGCCGCGACGCGCTCTGGGAGCACCCGGACATGCTGCCCACCGCCGCCGACCTGGACGACCCGGACGCCTTCGTGCACCGGGGCTCCGCCGACGACCTGGAGGGCGGCATCGACTTCGACGCGTTCGACAAGCTGCTCGGCGAGGCCGCAGCCGGCAAGCCCGACCTCGGCAAGCCGGACCTCGGCAAGGACGAGCGGCCCGAGACCGACGGGGACGGCACCGACGGAAAGGGCGAACCCACCGCATGACGGCCACCGACACGCCCGCCGCCACCCTGCACGCGGACGCCGTCCGCACGCTGACCGGGTGGCGGCCCGCCGACGAGGACCAGGACCGGCTGCGGCTGGACTACCTGGAGCACCTCGCCGCGCGGCCCGAGGGCCTCTACCGTTCCTGCCTGCCCGCGCACATCACCGCGAGCGCGGCGGTCGTCGACCCGGCGGCCGGGCGGGTGCTGCTGACCCTGCACCCCAAGGTCGGCATGTGGCTCCAGATGGGCGGGCACTGCGAGCCCGGCGACCGCGACCTCGCCTCCGCCGCGCTGCGCGAGGCCGTCGAGGAGTCCGGCATCCCCGACCTGGTGCTGTTGGAGGCCGACGGCGGCCCTGTGCCGGCCAAGCTGGACCGGCACCTGGTCCGCTGCACCGGCAAGGACCGGCCGGAGAACACCCACCTGGACGTCCAGTACATCGCGCTGGCTCCGGCCGGCGCTCAGGCGCTGATCAGCGAGGAGTCGCTGGACCTGCGCTGGTTCGACTACGACCGGCTGCCGGAGCTCACCGACCACTCGGTGCGCGACCTGGTGGCCCGGGCACGGCAGCTGACCGGCTGAGGCGCGGCCTGCGGAAGGGGCGCGGACCTCGCCGGTCCGCGCCCCTTCCCGTTGCGCCCCCGGTCGGATCGTCTCTTCCCCTGCCCCGGCCCGCTCCGGCCCGCTCCGTCTCGACCTCGGCCTCGGCCTCAGCCGCAGGAGGCGGCCCGGTCCGACCCGGCCGGGCCCGGATCCGCGTGCCGCGCGCCGGGGATGTGCGGCAGCCGGGCGGCGGACACCACGCCCTCCAGATAGCCGCGGGCCCGCTCGGTCCGCGGGTAGGCCTCCAGCAGGGCCCAGAACGCCGGCCCGTGGTCCGGCACCAGCAGGTGCGCCAGCTCGTGCAGCAGCACGTAGTCCAGCACGTACTCGGGCATGCCCTGGAGACGGTGGGAGAGGCGGATCGTCCCCTCGCTCGGGGTGCAGGAGCCCCAGCGGGAATTCTGGTTGGTGACCCAGCGGACCTGGCTGGGCCGGGCGCGATCGCCCAGGTAGGCGGCCGACAGCTCGCGGGCCCGGGTCATCAGGGCCTCGTCCCCGGGAATCCGCCGGGACTCCTGGGCGGCGAGCTTCTCCAGCATCTGCGCGACCCAGCGCTGTTCCTCGGCGTGCGACATCCGGGCCGGGATCAGCACGATGGTGCGGTCGCCCTCGCGGTAGGCGGAGACGGTACGGCTGCGGCGGGCACTGCGACGCACCTCGACCCGGCTGCGGTCGTGCGCCTCGGGTGGGACGGCGCCGGGCGGCGGCTGCGGCGGCGCCGGTCTCGGCTGCTGCCGCTGGTCCGGGCGCCCGCGCGTGTTCGGCGCCGCGACCTGCGACCCGGACGCTGCGGGGGCACGCCGACGCGACGCCGGAGGATGGGAGTCCCGCTCGGCTGCCATGGCACACGACGTTACCCGCTACCGCTGACAGAAGTCCGCTGCCATGGCCGGAATCTTTCATGGAGTGATCGGGAACGGAAAGCCGACGGCGGGTGTCCGGAAAGCGACGCCGGAGGAGATGGCCGGTTATCCACAGGGCATGCGAACCGATGGTCCGATCATGCGGACGGGCCTGTGGATAACCTTCCGCACCGCAAGGCCGCGATGGGGCATGCTGCGGTCAGCCGTCCGGAATCGATCCGAAGGGAGATCGTCGTGCGCCTCGCCCTCAAGCCCGCGCTGTCCCGCAGCTGGCGGGACTCCGCAACCTTGCAGTTCGGCACCGTCACCCGCTTCGCCGGGGTGCTCGGCAACGCCGACAAGACCCTCTGCGACTTCCTCGCCCTGCTCGACGGGACGCGCGAGCGGCCGGAGCTCCTGAACGAGGGCGAACGCATCGGGCTCGGCCGCGAACCGGCCGACGCCCTGCTCACCGGGCTGGAGGAGACCGGCCTGCTGGACGACGCGGCCTCGGCCACCCGGGCCCTGGCCCGCTTCCCCGATCCGCACCGGGACCTGCTCCGGCCAGACCTCGCCTCGCTCTCCCTGGTCCACTCCGGACCGGGCGCGGCACCGGCGATCCTGGGCCGCCGGGCCGACACCCGGATCGAGGTGCGCGGCGCGGGCCGGGTCGGCGCCGCCGTGGCGGCGGTGCTCTCCGCCGGCGGCACGGGCACGGTCACGGTGGCGGACAGCGGCCGGGTGAAGCCCGACGACTGCTCGCCCGCCGGGCTGCCGGCCGCGGACATCGGGCGGCTGCGCTCGACGTCCGCACGAGAGGTGGTGCAGCGGGCCGCGGGCCGCCAGCCGGTGCCACTGCCCCGGCACAAGCCCGACGGCAATCCACCGGACTTCGTGGTCCTCGCACCGCGGGACGGCAGCGCCGCCTTCGCCGGCGGGACGTACGAGGCCCGCCTGCTGCTCAGGGCCGGAGTGCCGCACCTGTACGTGGGCGTGGTCGAGGAGTTCGGCGTCATCGGGCCGCTGGTGATCCCGGGGATGTCGGCCTGCGGGCACTGCCTGGTGCTGCGGCGGGAGGACGAGGACGAGGCCTGGCCACGGGTCCTGGCCCAGCTGGCCGACGGCGGCCCGGGGCAGGCCCGGACGCCGGCCTGCGACACGGCCCTGGCGACGGCCGTCGCCGGCCTGGCGGCCCTGCACGTGCAGGTCTACCTGGACGGCGGCCGGCCACCGAGCGTGGACGGGTACTGCGAGGTGTCGGCGCGGGACGGGATGTTCCGGCGGCTGCGGCTTCGCGGGCACACGGACTGTGGGTGCCTGTGGCAGCCGCTGCCACCGGCGTGAGGAGGTGAGGACGGACGACGGGAAGAGGGAGGAGACAGGACGGAGAGCCGTCCCCGGGCTCGGGTACGGCGGCTGCGAGGCTCGGCAGTCGTTGTACCCGGCCCCGGGACGGCCCAGGCCCCGGGCAGACGTCCGGCCGTGCGAGCCCACGGCCGGGAGGCCGAGGACCGTACGAGCCGACGGTCGACGGCGGCAGCGGAAGCCCCCTCGACGGGCCCGCCCCGCACGGCGCGGGGCGCGGGTCGAGGGCCGGGGCACGGGCCGGGCGATGCGGCTGCGGCATGGTGATGCGGCATGGTCGCAGGACCGGCCGGGGCCGGGGCCGGGGCACGGGTTCAGGGTTCGGGGTCAGGGAATCGGGGCCCAGGGTGCGTGGGACGGGCGAGGGGCGGGTGGGTCTGGAGCGGGGATCGGTGGACGAGTCGACGCTGCGCCGTCTGTTCGCGAGGCTGGATGCGGACCG
>NZ_JBHUAF010000172.1:0-16878 GCF_042789895.1 Kitasatospora sp. NPDC056783 | reverse complement strand
CGGTGTGGGGAGCCGCCCCGAGCGGCGTTCTCAGCGGGCGCCGCCGGCGGCACCGCGGCGGATGCCCAGGCGGTCGACGAGCGTACGGAAGCGCTCGATGTCCTTCTTGGCCAGGTACTGGAGCAGACGACGACGCTGGCCGACCAGGATCAGCAGGCCACGACGCGAGTGGTGGTCGTGCTTGTGCATCTTCAGGTGCTCGGTCAGGTCCGAGATGCGACGGGAGAGCATGGCCACCTGGACCTCGGGGGAACCGGTGTCGCCCTCCTTCTGGCCGAACTCGGCGAAGATCTGCTTCTTGACGTCAGAGGCGAGAGCCACTGCAACTCCTTCGGGGTCTACCGAGCGGTCCTGGTCGACAGCACAGGACTCATCGAGAACTCGGTGTCGCGAGCACGGCCGACGCCCTGCGGCCCACGGGTGGGCTACGGACACACGGCTGCGCTCGGAGGCCAAGGGTACCCGATGCCACCACCGCTGTGGCCACGGCAGTGGTGGCATCACCGCGGACAGCGGTCAGCCGGTGGCGCCGCGGACCAGCCGGTAGACGTCCAGGACGGCGAGCGCCAGCGGGACCAGCGCGATCAGGGTGAGGCTGTCCACCAGGTCCAGGATGCGCCCCCAGAAGGGGGAGACCCCGAGCCGGGGCACCACCAGGGCGATCGCGGTGAGCAGCGCGGCGCCGAAGGCGATCGAGGCGGCCAGCCAGACGGTGCGCAGGTCCAGCTCGGTGGTGGAGCCGGCCGCCCGCAGGAAGAACTGCGGGGTGTGCAGGGAGAGCCCGACGATCAGCAGGCTCAGGCCGAGCAGGCCGGCCACGGTGAGGCTGAGCACCTGCGCGGTGTAGCGGAACAGCCGGGCGCGCAGCATCGCGGCGAGGCCGAGGGCGAGCGCGAGCAGCTCGGGGAAGGTCTCGTCGGTGAAGCCGAGGACGGCGCAGGCGCCGACCACGACCGCGGCGCAGCCGCCGACCAGGCCGACCAGCACCTCGTGGCCGCGGCGGGCCTGGTGCGCGATCTTCTCGTACTGGACGGCCTCGGCGCGCTCGGCCTCCTCGTCGTAGTCGCGGCTGCGGGTGCGGGTCTGGCCGGGGGCGCTGAAGCCGACCGGCAGCCGGGCGAAGCGGGCGGAGAGGCTGGGCAGGAAGCCGACGGCGGCGACGGC
Source organism: Kitasatospora sp. NPDC056783 (assembly GCF_042789895.1). NCBI lineage: Bacteria > Bacillati > Actinomycetota > Actinomycetes > Kitasatosporales > Streptomycetaceae > Kitasatospora > Kitasatospora sp. NPDC056783. The sequence continues at coordinate 15,714 of NZ_JBHUAF010000172.1, read as the reverse complement.
GGCGACGCCGGTGACGGCGGCGATGTGCCCGGCCGGGGTCCGCGGCAGCAGGACGGCCGCGAAGGTGGCGAGCGCGCCGGCGGTGAAGACCAGGGAGGCGGCGACGAACACCGCGTCCCGCTCCGGCAGCAGGCCGGTCAGCAGGATGGAGACCACCAGGGCCACGACGCAGCCGGTCAGGAACTGGAGCCGGCCGGGGCCGTCGCCCTGGTGGGCGACGGCGATGACGCCGCTGCCGCCGATCACGGCGTGCGGCAGCGCGCCGAGGCCGAGCGCGACGGCCGCGTGGGCGTCCTGGTAGACCCGGGCGCGGACTCCGGCGAGCGCGGTGAGCACGACGGCGGTGACGCCGGCCAGGATGCCGGGCAGCCCGTGCATGTCGTGGCGCAGGTCGGAGAACCAGAGCGCGAAGCCGAGCAGGGTGAGCAGCACCCCGGCGCCGATCAGGCCGAAGCCGCGCATCAGCTCGGCGGTCCAGAAGCGGCGATCGGCCTCGACGGCGCTGGCGATCGCGTCGGCGACGTCGTCGTAGACGGCGGGCGGGAGCGACTCGGCGAAGGGGCGCAGCGCCAGCAGGTCACCGTCCCGGACCTGCTGGGCGGCCAGTGGCAGGCCGCTGTCCAGCACCGTGCCGTCGCGGCGGACCAGGTGGAAGCCGGTGGGCGTGCCGTCCGGCTGGCTCTGGTTGGCCAGGCGCAGCACCTCGGGGTAGACGTCCGCGAGCGGGACGTCCTCGGGCAGGGCGACGTCGATCCGGCGGTCCGGGGCGACGACGGTCACCCGGCAGTAGCCGGTCGCGGCAGCGTTGGTCACGCTCCCACCTCGGTCCTTCGACGCACGTGGCGCTCCCCCTTGTTGACGGTGCCGAGGCCCGGCGGCGCTCGGTGTGGTGTGGAACCGGCCCGGCCGGGCCGCGAGTTGGCGCGGCGTTACCCTACCCGTTCGGTTCGTGCCCGGTGGCGGTGAGTACCGGGCCCTGGCGGGCGGTGCGGGGGCGACCGTTAGGATCGGCGCCTGCGCGAAGGTACGGGGGCTGCGCTGGGTGGGGCGTCCTCAGCCACCGGATTCCCGTACGGGCCGCACGCAATCGTGTGAGGGCTGATGCCGAAGTGATCGATCGACGCCGCGGGGTGGATGACACATGGGTGTGATCACGGTCAAGCGACCGGCCAGGGCTTATCCGCCCACCGTGCCGGACGAGCCGGTGGAACTGGTGAGCCCGCCCGAGCTGCCCCGGCAGGGCGGCGAGGACTGGCTGATGAGCATCCTGCCGATGCTCGGCATGGGCGGCTCGGCGGTGTTCTTCTTCTCACCGGGGGCGGCGGCCCCGATGAAGATCATGGGCGGTCTGATGATCGCCTCGACGCTCGGCATGGTGCTGGCGCAGATCGTCCGGGCGCGCAAGGGCGGTTCGACCGCGATGGCGGACGAGCGGCGCGACTACCTGAAGTACCTCCAGCAGACCCGCCGCCAGGTGCGCCGCACGGCGGAGCGCCAGCGTGGCGCGCTGCTGTTCCTGAACCCGGCGCCGGACCAGCTCTGGTCGATCGTCGAGGACGGCCGGCGGCTGTGGGAACGGCGCACCGGGGACGGCGACTTCGCGCAGATCCGGGTGGGCCTCGGGCCGGTGCAGCTGTCCACCCCGCTGGTGGCGCCGCAGACCGCGCCGATGGACGAGCTGGAGCCGCTGTCGGCGGCGGCGATGCACTCCTTCCTGAAGGCCCACGGCACCCTCCAGGACCTGCCGCTGGCGGTCTCGCTGCGGGCGTTCTACCACATCACGGTGTGCGGGGACCCTGACTCGGTGTACGGCAACGTGCGCGCGATGATCGCCCAGCTGACCACCCTGCACTCGCCGGACGACCTGATGGTGGCGGTCGCCGCCGCGCCCGGGGCGGCCGAGGAGTGGGAGTGGACCAAGTGGCTCCCGCACAACCAGCACCGCAAGGAGGCCGACGGCGCGGGTTCGCGCCGGCTGTTCGCGAGCGACCTCGGCGACCTGGAGTACCTGCTCCAGGACGAACTGGCCGGGCGTCAGCGCTTCGTGCGCGAGGTGGCGCCGCCGGCCGACCAGCCGCACCTGGTGATCGTCATGGACGGCGCCGGGGTGCCGCACGACTCGCTGCTGGCGAGCCCGGAGGGCGTGCAGGGCGTGACGGTCATCGAGGTGGTGCCGGGCGAGGTCGACGAGCCCAGCGGGCACCTGATGGTGACGGTCGGCGCCGAGGAGCTGGTGCTGCGCTCGGCCTCCGGGGCGACGTACTCCGGCAAGCCGGACCTGCTCTCGGTGTGGCAGTCCGAGGCACTGGCGCGGCAGTTGGCGCCGTACCGGATCTCGGCCGGCGGGGACGACGAGCCGCTGCTGTCCAACCTCGACTTCACCGACATGATGAACTCGGGCGACCCGGGCTCCTTCGACGTGGCCCGCAGCTGGCGCCCGCGCGCCCAGCACGAGCGGATGCGGGTGCCGCTCGGCGTCGGCGCCAACGGCGAGCACGTCTACCTGGACATCAAGGAGGCCGCGCTGGAGGGCATGGGCCCGCACGGCCTGTGCGTGGGCGCGACCGGTTCCGGCAAGTCGGAGCTGCTGCGCACGCTGGTGCTGGCCCTGGCGATGACCCACTCCTCGGAGATCCTGAACTTCGTCCTCGCCGACTTCAAGGGCGGTGCGACCTTCTCCGGCATGGCGGACATGCCGCACACCTCCGCGGTGATCACCAACCTGGAGGGCGAGCTCACCCTGGTCGACCGCATGCGCGACGCGATCGAGGGCGAGCTGCACCGCCGCCAGGAGCTGCTGCGCTCGGCGGGCAACTACGCCAACATCCACGAGTACGAGCGGGCCCGGGCGGCCGGCGCGGCGCTGGACCCGCTGCCCTCGCTGGTGCTGATCATCGACGAGTTCTCCGAACTCCTCACCGCCAAGCCCGACTTCATCGAGATGTTCATCCAGATCGGCCGGATCGGCCGGTCCCTGGGCGTGCACCTGCTGCTGGCCTCGCAGCGCCTGGAGGAGGGCAAGCTGCGCGGCCTGGACACCTATCTGTCGTACCGGATCGGTCTGCGCACCTTCTCGGCGGCGGAGTCCCGGGCGGCGATCGGTGTGCCGGACGCCTACCACCTGCCGCCGGTGCCGGGTGTCGGCTACCTCAAGTTCGGCGAGGACGTGATGGACCGGTTCAAGGCCGCCTACGTCTCGGGCCCGTACCGGGCGCCGGGGCAGCAGCGGTCGACCGGCGGGCAGCGGGTCGACGCGCGGCCGGTGGAGTTCACCGCGTCCTTCGTGGAGCTGCCGGACCCGGTGGAGGAGGAGGTCGCGCCGCAGGCCCCGGAGCAGGACGACGCGCTGGTGGACACCGTGCTGGACGTGTTCGTCCAGCGGATGGCCGGCCAGGGCCCGGCCGCGCACCAGGTGTGGCTGCCGCCGCTGGAGGACGCGCCGAGCATGGACCACCTGCTGCCGCCGCTCCAGGTGGTGCCGGATCGCGGGCTGACCGCGCCCGGCTACCCGGCGGGCCGGCTGCGGGTGCCGATCGGCATCGTGGACCGGCCGCGCGAGCAGAAGACGGACATCCTGGAGGTCGACTACGCGGGGGCGGCCGGCCACGGTCTGATCGTGGGCGGGCCCCGTTCGGGCAAGTCGACCGTGGTGCGCACCACGGTGGCCTCGTTCGGCCTCACCCACACCCCGCTGGAGGTGCAGTTCTACCTGCTCGACTTCGGTGCGGGCAGCTTCCAGTCGTTGGGCGGACTGCCGCACGTCGGCGGGGTCGCCGGGCGCCTGGACGTGGACAAGGTGCGCCGGATGGTCTCCGAGGTGCACGGGGTGCTGAACCGGCGCGAGGAGCTGTTCCGGGTCGCCGGGATCGACACCATCGCCACCTACCGGGCGCAGCGGGCGGCCGGGCGGCTGCCGGACGAGGCCTTCGGCGACGTCTTCCTGGTGGTCGACGGCTGGAACACCTTCAAGCAGGAGTTCGAGGCCCTGGAGCCGGTGATCAACGACATCGCCCAGCGCGGTCTCGGCTACGGCATCCACCTGATCATCACCGCGGCCCGGTACGCCGAGGTGCGCCCGGCGCTGAAGGACCTGCTGCAGAACCGCACCGAGCTGAAGCTCGGTGACGCGATGGAGTCCGAGGTCGACCGCCGGGTGGCACAAAACGTCCCGGCGCTGGCCGGTCGCGGCATCACCGCGGAGCGGCTGCACTTCCTGTCCGGCCTGCCGCGCCTGGACGGCTCCTCCTCGGTGGACGACCTCCAGGAGGGCGTGGCCGGGCTGGTCGGCGCCGTCGACGGGGCCTGGGCCGGCCCGCGCGCCCCGCAGGTGCGGATGCTGCCGGCGGTCCTGGACGGCCACTCGCTGCCGAAGGGCTTCGAGCACCCGGAGCGCGGCGTCGCCTTCGGCGTGGACGAGGCGGAGCTGGCGCCGGTCTTCGTCAACTTCGAGACCGACCCGCTGTTCATCGTCTTCGGCGACACCGAGTCCGGGAAGTCGGCGATGCTGCGGATGCTGATCAAGCAGATCACCGAGCGGTACACCCCCGACCAGGCGGGCATCGTGGTCGGCGACTACCGGCGCGCGCTGCTCGGCACGGTGCCGCCGGAGTACCTGGTGGAGTACGCGGCCGCGCAGCCGGCCATGGCGGCCATCGTGGAGATGCTGCGCGGGGCCTGCGCGCGCCGCCTGCCGGGCCCGGACGTGACCGCCGAGCAGCTGCGCAACCGGAGCTGGTACAGCGGCAAGGACATGTTCGTGATCGTCGACGACTACGAGCTGGTCGCGACGAGCTCGGGCAACCCGCTGGCCCCGCTGGCCGAGTTCCTGCCGTTCGCCCGCGACATCGGCCTGCGGGTGATCGTGGCCCGCAGCGCGGGCGGCGCCGGCCGCTCGCTGTACGAGCCGGTGCTCCAGCGGATGCGCGAGCTCGGCGGCCAGGGCGTGATCCTCTCCGGCAACCGGGACGAGGGTGCGCTGCTGGGGACGGTCAAGCCGCAGGCGCTGCCGCAGGGCCGGGGGGTCTTCGTGTCCCGCCGGATCACCGGCGGGCAGATGGTCCAGACGGGCTGGCTGCCGGTGGCGTGACGCCGCCGGTCGTCACGGAGGGTGATCGAAGGGGTCGGGCTCGCGGAGTCCGGCCCCTTCGGCGTCCCGGGTGCCGAAACGTTACCTAGATCTTTCCCGGCGGGGGCTGCGGTTCCCGTACCCGGCCCAGGAGCCGTCGGGAATTTTCGGAGCGCCTGGGCGTGTCGCCGTCCATCCGAAGCACAACCTTTGAATCGCGGCACGCTTCCCTTTGTTCACCTTCGATTCAATCGCGATGTGGCCGAGGTAACAAGTAGGACAAACCTCGCAATGACTGAACGTGATCATCGGATCGTATGCACAAGCGGTTCACCGCAACGGATTCCGAAGCAGTTCCGACGTTGACGCGGTCAAGACGCCCAAGGTTCCATTGCGGCCAGGGAGCGACCGGAAACCGGACACCGAGCAACCAGCCAGCGGAGGCGATACCGCTCCCACACCAGCACCGACAGAGCCGATCGGAAGCCACATGACCGACACGCTTCGCCCGCCACAGAACGTAGCGGCCCCGGCGGCCCCGGCGGCAGCGCCCCAGCAACTCAAGCGCTCGATCGGCGTCGTGGGCGGCACACTGCTCACGCTGTCCTGCGTCACCCCCGCCTCGACGCTCTTCGTGATCGTGCCGGAGCTGTTCTCCAGCATCGGCAGCGCCACCGCGCTGGCCATCGCGATCGGCACCGTGCTCTGCGTCGCGGTCGCGTTCTGCTACTCCGAACTCGGCACCCTGATCCCCAGCGCCGGCGGCGAGTACGCGATGGTCGGCACGCTGGCCGGGCGGCTGATGGGCTGGCTGGTCTTCGTGCTCTCGCTGATCGTGGTGATGATCGTCCCCTCCGTCATCGCCCTCGGCACCGCCGACTACCTCGCCCCGGTCATGCACCTGGACAAGGCCATGACCGGGGCCGCCGTGATGCTCGCCGCCACCCTGGCCGGCCTGCTCGACCTGCGCGCCAACGCCTGGATCACCGGCATCTTCCTGGTGCTGGAGGTCATCGCGGCCGGTGTGGTCTCGGTGCTCGGCTTCGCCCACACCAACAGCGGCGCCCCCAGCATGCTGCACGGCGTGATCACCGGGGCCGACGGCACCACCACCACGGTGAGCGTGGGCGCCATCGTCGGCGCGCTCGGCATCGCCCTGTTCATCACCCAGGGCTTCTCCACCGCGGTCTACCTGTCCGAGGAACTGGAGAACCCCCGCCGCAACGTCTCGCGCACCGTGCTGTGGACGCTCGGCATCTCCTCCGCGATCATCCTGGTCCCGGTCGTCGCCATCACCATGGGCGCCCCCGACCTGGCGACCCTGACCTCCGGCGACCTCTCCGGCCTGGTCACCGCCTGGAGCAACTCCGCGGTCGGCACCTTCATCAGCCTCTGCGTCGCGCTGGCCATCATCAACGCCGGCATCGTCATGGTCATCCAGAACTCCCGGGTGCTGTTCGCCTCCGCCCGTGACAAGGCCTGGCCGGAGCCGGTCAACAAGGCCTTCGGCACCCTCGGCCGGTTCGGCTCGCCGTGGATCGCCACCCTGGCGGTCGGCCTGCCCGGCGCCGCGCTCTGCTTCGTCAAGGGCGAGCTGCTGAGCAACATCACCGGCGTCGCCGTCACCGGGATGTACCTGCTGGTCGCGATCGCCGCGCTGCTCTCCCGCCGCGCCCACCACAAGCACGCCGCCGCCTGGCGGATGCCGCTGTGGCCGGCCATCCCGGTCGTCCTGATCGCGGTCCTGCTCTACGTGATCACCAAGCTGGACGCCGAGCCCCTGCTGTGGACCGGCGGCATCACCGCCGTCGCCACCCTCTACTGGCTGTTCTACCTGCGCCCCCGGCAGGACACCCGCTGGGTGATCAGCCTCCCCGAGGACCAGCAGGACTGACCGGACCGGCAGGACCGACCGCGACTGACCACCCCCCTCCCCCACACGTCGGTGCCCCGGACTCCCCCGCAGCCCGGGGCACCGACGTGTTCCGGTCCGCTACTTCTTCGACTTCCAGGCCGGGCTGACGGCGATCGCCTTCACCTGCTCCGGGGTGAGCAGCGGCCGGCCACCGGACACCTGGTACGCCAGCACCGACGTGCCGTCCGGACGCAGGACGTTCACCGTGAACGGCTTGTCCTTGCCGTCGGGGCTCCCGCCGACGGTGATCCGGCTCCCGTCGGGAAGGCTGTCCGCCTCCTTGAAGGACCGCTCGGTCAGGAGGTCGCCGCCCTGCGCCAGGTTCTCCACCCGCACCACCAGACTGCCGGTGGCCTGGCCCTGGGCCAGCTCGAAGGTGGCCATCAGCGGGTTGCCGAAACGCCCGGTCACCGTCACCCCCTGCGGCAGCAGACCGGTCAGCACCGCCTCCCGGTCGGCCAGCGACAGGCCGGGGTCGACCGCGTCCGTGTCGACGCCCTCGTACGGGATCGCCGCGACGACCCGGTCCCAGGACTTGTCGGTGACGACCGCCTTCAGCTGGTCGGGGGTGAGCGGCGGGTTGGGACGGCTGTCCGGCGCGCCCTTCTCCTGGGGCGAGTTCCACTCGCTCACGGAGACGCTCCGGCCGTCCGGGCCGGTCAGCGTGGCGAGCCATTCCTTGGTGTCGGCCCGGCCGTCCGCGTACTCGTACCCCTGGAACAGCAGGAGCTTGGAGCCGTCCGCCAGGACGGTGTCGGTGCAGGCGTCGACCCGGGACGCCTTGAGGTCCGACGGGCAGCCGGGCGGCTGCACCTGCTTGGGCCGGTTCTTCTGGATGTTGAGCTGGATCAGCGACTTGCCGTGGCCGTCGTCGAAGACCACGCTCGCCGAGGCGTAGGAGTCCTGCCGCTCGTTCTCGGTGCCGTGCCCCTTGGCCTCGGTGATCTCCCCCTTCGGCAGCAGGGCCCGGAAGGTGGCCAGCACCTCGTCGTCGGAGACCGGGGCCGGGGCCGTGGACTTCACCGAGGTCGGGGTGGCGGCCGCGGCGGCGGTGCCGTCGGCGGTGGCCACCGGGGCGGCGGCCGCGCTCACGGTGCCGGTGCCCTTGGCCACCGGGGCGGCGGCCGCGCTCACGGTGCCGGTGCCCTTGGCCCCCGGGGAGGTCAGGTACACCGCGCCGGTGCCCACCAGGGCCAGCGCGGCCGCGCCGCCCACCACGGCGGCGGCCGAGCGGCGGCGCCAGCGGCGGCGGCCGAGCCGGTAGCCGCCGGCCACCAGGTCGGCCCGCTCGGTGCGGAAGCCTTCTCCCGTGCGGGTGAGGGCGTAGAGAAGATCGTCCTCGAACTTGTCCGGTTCGGACATGGGTGTTCACCGTCTCCTTGCGTCGCGGGTTGCGGAAGTGCGGCAGATCGGGCGGCCGACGGCCTCAGCGGGCGGCCAGTTCGGCGAAGGAGTCGCCGAGCAGGGCCCGCAACCGGGCCAGGGCCCGGGTGGTGCGGGTGCGGACGGCGCCGGAGGAGACCCGCATGACCTCGGCGGTCTCCTCGACGCTGCGGTCCTCCCAGTAGCGCAGCACCAGGACCGCGCGGTCCTTGGGCGGCATCCGGCCGAGCGCGTCGAGGAGGGTCAGCCGCAGGGTGCTGTCGGTTTCCCGTCCCTCCGGCTCCGGCAGGGCGTCGCTGGGGCGCTCGCCGCTGGAACGGAGGCGCCGCTGGGCCAGGAAGGTGCGCACCATGACGGTGTGGGTGTAGGCCGCCGGATTGTCGATCCGGCCCCGGCCGGTGAAGGCGCTGCGCCGCCACAGCACGTACATCCGGCTGAGGGCCTCCTGCACCAGGTCCTCGGCGTAGTGGGTGTCGCCGCTGGTGAGCAGACAGGCCGATCGGTACAGGTGCCCGGTCCGGCCGGAGACGAGTTCCAGGAACTCGGCGTCCTTGGCCTCCCGGCCCGACCTGCTCCACCCCATGCGCCCTGCCCCCCGCCGTCCGCCCTCCCTGACACTTCATCGATGCGGTGGGCGGGCGGCGGTGTTACACGGGTCCGGGCGATTCTTCGGCCCGACGGTCCCGGAGGTTCAGTCGGCGGACTTGCGCCGGTGGTCGCGCAGCACCACGCCACCGCCGATCAGCAGGGCGACCAGCAGCGCGCCGACGCCGAGGACGTACGTCGCGGTGCGGCCGTCGCGATCGGCCTGGGTCTCGCCCAGGCCCACCGGGCGCGGCACGATCGGCGCGGCGGCGAGCTGCACCGGGGCGTCCGGGGTGGCCGCGAAGGGCGCGTCGGCGGGGGCCTTGGTGACGGCCTTGACCGGGTCCACGACACCCCAGCCGATGAACCTGTCCGGCTCGCGCTGGGTGCGCTGCGCGGTCTGCTCGATCCAGGCCCGGACCTGGGCCGGCTTCCAGTCCGGGTGGGCGCCGACCAGCAGCGCGGCGAGGCCGGAGACGTACGGGGCGGCGAAGCTGGTGCCGTTGTCCACGCACTGGCCGCTCCCGGGCACGGTGGACAGCATGTCGACACCGGGCGCGGCGACCTTCACGAAGTCGCCGTACTGGGAGAACGGCGCGCGCTCGTTGTTGCGGTCCGAGGCGCCGACGGCCAGCACGGTCGGGAAGGCGCCGGGATAGGTGTCGCCCTCCTTGCCGTCGTTCCCGGTCGAGGCGACCACCACGACGTTCTTCGCCTCGGCCTCCTCGACGGCCGCCTTCAGGTCCTGGTAGCCGCCGAAGCGGGCGTCTCCCGCGCCCCGCACGTCCTGGGAGATGTTGATGACCCGGGCGCCCCGCTTGACCGCCTCCTTGATCGCCGTGACCAGGGTGGAGACGTCGCCGTTGCCCTCGCTGTCGTTCTGCCGGACCGACAGGATCCGGGCGTCCGGGGCCAGCCCGACGAAGCCGGTGGTCCTGCTGGGACGTGCCGCGATGATCCCGGCCACCTTGGTGCCGTGGCCGACCGGGTCCTCGATGGACTTGCCCTGGATCGCTTCCTTGGTCTCCCTGTTGACCAGCAGGTTCGGGCCCTCGTCGACCTTGCCGGTCAGCTGCGGGTTGTTGACGTCCACACCCGTGTCGATGACCGCGACCGTCACCTTGTCGCCGGTGGTCCTCCCGCCCTGCCACAACTCGTCCAGCAGCAGCCGCTGGAGCGACCACGGCACGGTCTGCACCTCGGGCGCGGGCTTGGGGCAGTCGCCGGCCGCGGCCAGTCCGGGGCCTCCCTCGGCGTACGCCGGGGCGGCGAGCGGGCCGCCCAGCACCGCGAGCGCGGCGAGCGCCGCGGCCGCCTTCCGGTACCCGTGTCGGGCCACCCTGCCACCCCTCATGTCGTCCACCCCTGCCGCGCGTCGGGGGCGGGTGCCCGGAATCCGGGTACCCGCCCCCTGTCGTTCCCTACGGAACCCGAACGTCAGCCCCAGAGCCTGGCGTTGGCGTCCTCGGTCGTCTTGTAGCTCTGCGCGGCCTGCTCCAGCGAGTTCGCGATCTGGGTGCAGGTCTGCTGGAGGTCGGCGGCCTTGGAGTCCCACACGGCCTGGTGGGCCTGGTAGCCCTGCTGGGCGGCACCCTGCCAGCTGGAGGCGATCCGGGTCACGTTGCCCTTGAGGTCGTTCAGCAGGTGGTCGATGCGGCTCGCCGAAGCCTTGACCTCCTCGGCCGCCTGGTGGACGGTCTGGAAGTTGACGAGAATGTGGTCGGACACGTTGTCTCCCTTGACGAGGGTGCGGAGCGCCGCGCGGCAGGCGGCGGGCGCTCCGCAGTGCGGTGGATCAGGACGGGAAGGCGATCAGCGCAGGTGTGTTCGACGCGAGCGCGTCGGTCAGCCCTGGGCGGAGGAGAACATCGCCTTCTGCTCCTCTTCGGTGGCGGCGTACTGCTTGGTGGTCAGCTCGATCGCGTGCTTGATCGCTTCCAGCGACGCCCTGAGCGCGGCGATGTCCTCGTTGACCCGGCCCTGCAGACTCGTGTAGGCGGTCGCCGCCTGGCCCTGCCAACCGCTGGTGACGCTGGTGACCGTGTTGATCAGCTTGGTCTTCTCAGCCTCGATCTTGCCGATGGCCTCTTCGATCTGCTTGGCGAAAGCCAGCATCTCCTGAGCAGTCATCGTGAACTGACCAGCCATGCTCCACCGTCCCCCATGAGACAACATTTACGTGCACGGAGGGCCCGGTGGGCCGACCGTCGCATCACCGAGGTGATGCCAGCAGCACTGTAGTCGGCACACGCAGCTCACCCAACACCGAGTGCTGACTAGTTACCAGACCATGACACGGGGTCCAATTCGGTTGCCCCGCCCGGCCGGTCAGGCGTTCTGCGGCTGGGCGGCGGCCTTCGCCGTCAACGGCGGGCCCGCCGGGACCAGGTCGGACCACTCCTTCGGGACCAGCAGCGGCTGGACGCCCTGGTAGCCCAACCGGGCCTGGTTGGCGCCCGGTTCGTCCTTCTGCTGCTCCGGCTCCTGGGACGGCGCCCCCGGAGCCGGCGTGGCGCTCGGCTGCGGCGCCGACGGCTTCGGCGTGCCGCCCTGGCCGGGCTGCGGCGAGGCGGTGGAACGCTGGCTGCCGTCGCCGTTGGCCGGGACGGAGTAGCGCAACCCGGTCTCGGTGATCAGGAAGTCGGACCCGGAACCGCCCGTGGAGGCGTCCAGCGAGCGGTAGAACAGCCCGCGCCCGGGGGTCACGTACGCCGCCCCGGCTCCGTTGTTGTACGGCGCGGGGTACGAAGTCCCGGACCAGACCGAGCGCTTGGCCGTCTTCCCGTCCTCGGCGAAACCGTCGAAGGTGCTGCACACGACCATCCGGGCGTCCTGGCGGTCCTGCCAGTTGTTCACCGGGGCACCGGTCTTCAGCGGCCAGTCCGGCGCGGTGCCCTTCAGCGGGACGTCGCCGCCCAGCTTGGAGAGGTCGGCCGGGCCCATCTCGTCACTGCGCGGCTTCTTGTCCTGGTCGTACTTGTAGAGCATCTGGTAGGCCGGGTTCTGCCGGATCAGCTCCGCCTGGAACGGGGTGACCAGGTAGAGCTGCTCCTTGCCGACCACGTAGTGGCGGTCCTGGTAGTGGACCAGCCGGCCGACCCGGCGGTCGGCCTGGCTGCTCAACTCCACCTTGGAGTTGGGGGCCTGGCTGTCGGCGACCCCCTCGACCTGCGGAAAGGTGATCTCGGTCCCCTTCGCCAGGGTGTCGAGCCACTCCCGCTTGACCCGCTGCGGCACCGCGTTGGGTCCGAACACCGCGGTGATCAGCGCCTTGCGCTCCTTCTCGTCCGACTGCGGGGAGCCGATCTGGTGCTTGCGCCCCTGCGCGTCGACCAGGTACACCACCGGGCCCGCGGCGGCCGGCTGACCGGACGCCGGCGCCGCCGAGATCTGCTGCTCGTCGGCCTGCTGCACCAGCATCAGCTGGTCCGGGCCGAGCATCCGGTCCTTGGCCGCCAGCTTCGTCGAGTCCTCGCCGCCCGCCACGAACACCGCCTGGTTGACGGTCTCCTGCTTGTCGTCCGAGCCCGGGCGGTCGCAGACCGTCCACTTCATCGACTGGCTCGCCTTGTCCTTGCCCGGCAGCTTGTCCGGCGCGTACGGGATGCCGATCGTCGGACCGTGGTGGGGGTACCGGTCGAGCACCCCGTCGTCGACCACCACGACCTTGGCGTCGGCGGGCAGCACCAGCCGCGCCGAGGACATGTTGAGCACCTGGTGCAGCCGCTTGGTCTTGTTGTCCGGGTCGGTGAGCACCACGTACCGGGTGGTCGACTGCTTGCCCTGGATGATGTTCTTGCCGTCGTCCCACTTCACCGGCGCGGCCGGCTTGAAGACCCCCCAGAGCCCGAAGCCGGCCACGATCACCGCCCCCGCCAGCACGCTCGGCAGCACCGCCTTCACCGGACGCGGCGCGTCCTCGTCGCTGCCGCCCCCGGCGGGCAGCAGGAAGGCGCCCACCGTGCGCTTGCGGGCGAAGGTGTAGGCGTTCAGCTCGTCCCGGCGCGATGCCATCCTCGTCGTCCCCCTCGTCAGACCTTGCCGGACCTCGTCGGGCCGGCCTGCCCCGGTCACCCACCGGGCACGAACCGGCGCGAACCCTCTACGATGCGGCAGCAGACGGTGAGTACGGTACGGGTACGGTCCGCGACACAGCCAGCCGGGCCGCGACAACCGATTCAGAGAGGGCCACCGGGGGATGCCAAGCCAGACCGCTCCAGGACGCCGCCGCAGTACGGGCGGTGGCAGGTCGCGCCGGGCCGGCCGGGCGCAGGCCGCGCCGCCGGCCGAGGCCGGCGGCGACCGACCGCAGCCGACCGGCACCGGGGGCGGCGGCGCCGTCCAGGTCCGGGTCAATCCCCGACCGGGGCTGCTCGGCGGGCGGTTGAGGCTCCAGCAGCTCGTCCTGGTCGAGGTCGCGGCGGCCCTGGTCGCCGTCGGCTGGACGATCAGCCGGCCGGTCGCGGCCGGCTTCGGCGTGGTCGCGCTGGTCCTGCTCGTTCTCGCGGTCGTTCCGGTGCGCGGCCGCACCCTGCCGGAGCTGCTGAGGGTCCGCGCCGCCCTCAAGTCCCGCCGCAAGCAGGCCAGGACGCTGCTGCCGCCGGCCGGCACCGACCCGGGCCTGGCGCCCGCGCTGGAACTCGAACCGGCGCTGCGCACCTGCACCCACGCCACCGAGGCCGAGTTCGGCGGCCGGCCGGTCCGCCGGGAGACCGGCATGGTCGGCGACGGCACCTTCCTCAGTTCGGTGCTGCTCGTCCAGGCCAAGGACCAGCCGCTGCGCCCGGCGCGCACCGCGCTGCCGCTGCCGCTGGACGTGGTCTGCTCGGCGCTCACGGTGGACGACATCACCCTGGAGTCGGTGCAGCTGGTCCAGCACACCCAGCCGGCCCCGGCCCAGCACCTGCCCGAGCAGTCGCTGGCCGCCCGCGCCTACCGCGAGCTGCCGGACGGCACCTCCACCCCCGGGCTGCGGCTGACCTGGGTCGCGCTCAAGCTCGACCCGGAGCGCGCGGCGACCGCCGTGCGGGCCCGCGGCGGCGGCGAGGAGGGCGCCCGCAAGGCGCTGCAGCGGGTCACCGACCAGCTGGCCGGGCGGCTCAACAGCGCCGGGTTCAACGCGACCGTGCTGGACGAACGCGAGCTGATCGCCGCGCTGGCCATCTCCACCTGCGCCAACCCGATCGCGGTGGCGGGCCGCCAGGGCACCGGCAGCGGCAGCGGCGGCACCACCCGCCGCACCCAGGAGGGCAACCGGTTCTGGCGGATCGACGACCGCTGGCACACCACCTACTGGATCTCCCGCTGGCCGCAGCTGAGCCGCCCCGACGGTTCCGCCGGCCGGATCGCGGCACCGGACCTGGTCAACCTCGTCACCGGCTCCCCGGCACTCGCCAGCACCTTCAGCCTCACCGCCGGACACGGCACCGGCGGCTCGGTGACCGTCAGCGGGCACCTGCGGGTGACCGGACGCAACGAGGACGAGGTCGGGCAGGTCGGCCGCCTGGTGGAGACCCGCGCCCAGAGCGCCGGCCTCGGCCTGGTCCGGCTCGACCTGGAGCAGGCCCCCGGCGTGCTCGCCACCCTGCCGCTCGGAGGGGCTTCCTGATGGCGTACCAGATCTACCCCTCCCTCGCCCCGCAGCCCGGCGCCGAGCAGCGCCGGACCCGGCCGCGGATCCTGCCCGGCTTCGGGCTGCGCGGCCCCCGCCGGGAGAAGCACGTGCTGGAAGCGGCCGACCTCACGGCGCTGGCCTTCCCGGTCGGCGACGACGGCGTGGTGATCGGCGTCGACCCGCACGGCCTGCCCGCGGTGCTCGGCCTGTTCCGCCCGACCTCGTACGACCTGGTGCTGGTCGGCGGCATGTGGACGGCGCAGATCATCGCGCTGCGGGCGGCGGCGATCGGCGCCCGGGTCGCGGTGGAGACCGCCCGCGGCCAGCTGTGGGGCCCGATGGCCCAGGCGGCCGGCGGCGGCCAGCCCTGCGTGACGGTCCACCAGGTCGGCCGGCTCGGCCCGCAGGGCGCCTCGGTGGCCTCACCCGTGCTGGTGGTACGCGACCTCGGCGCCCGCCCGCCGCGCAGCCGGCTCTCCTCCGCGCCCTGGCAGACCACCCTGACGCTGCTGCCCTACCTGGGCCCGAACGCCTCCCGGGTGCTGAACGCGGCCGACCTGGTCGGAGTGCAGCGGATCTCGCCCCAGGAGGCGGAACTGACCGGCCGGGTGCTGTCGCTGCCGCCGGAGGACGTGGCCGCGCTGCCCACCCTCGGCGACGACCTGACCCTGTGGGCGACCCGGATGCGCCGTCAGTACGTACGGGCCGTGGCCGGGCAGGCCGAACAGCAGGTCCTCGGCGGGCCGCGAAGGATGGACTGAGCGTCGGCTCGCCGCACCCGGCGGGCCCGCGGGGAGCGAAGCCGCCTTCAGCGGGGGTTGCCGTACGGCCTAGTCTTTGATGCGGCAACGGCACCGCTGAACAAGCGGCGGCGAACACGAGGGAGCCAGAAGTGAGTAGCGATCGGGACGGCGTCTACGTCGGCGACAACGCGGCGGAGGACGACGACGACTGGTCGGCGGTGACCGGGACCGTCACGGCGGCGGTCACCTGGGCGAGGGCCGCCAGCGCGCGGTCGCGGTCGAGGCTGTCGCCGTCGACGCTCCCCAGCGCCCAGGCGACCCCGGCGCTGGTGGTGGCGACGGCCGGGGCGCCGGCGGCCTCTAATTATATGTCGCTCGCGGCGTCCGAGGATTTTGGGAGTGTATATGT
>NZ_JBHUAF010000171.1:0-16926 GCF_042789895.1 Kitasatospora sp. NPDC056783 | reverse complement strand
GGCCCAGGGCCCGCAGTTGCCGACGGCCTCGGCGCTGGTCGGCTTGACCGCGTCGGCGACCTCCAGCACGGCCCGCGCCTCGCCGTCCCAGCCGACCGCGACCGCGGTGCGGCCGGACGCCTCGGCGGCGGCCTTGGCACGGGCCAGGGAGGGCGGTAGGTGCTGCGCGCGGCCGGCCAGCAGGGCCTCGCGCCCGGCGACCACCGTGCGGCCCGCCACGACCCCTTCCACGCCCCGTCCGGGGATGCTGCGGAACTCCGTGACGGCGGGCAGTTCACCGGCCCCGGCGGCGGCCTCGGCGATCGCCCGGGCGATCGGGTGCTCGGAGGCGTGCTCCACGGCGCCGGCCAGGCGCAGCGCCTCGGCGCAGTCCACGCCCTCGGCGGTGTGGACGGCGAGCAGGGCCATCCGGCCGGTGGTGACGGTGCCGGTCTTGTCCAGGACGACGGTGTCGACCTTGCGGGTGGTCTCCAGCACCTCCGGGCCCTTGATCAGGATGCCGAGCTGGGCGCCGCGGCCGGTGCCGACCATGAGTGCGGTCGGGGTGGCCAGGCCCAGGGCGCAGGGGCAGGCGATGATCAGCACGGCGACGGCCGCGGTGAAGGCCTCGGTGGGGCTGTCGGTGGTCAGCAGCCAGACCACGAGGGTGGCCAGGGCGATCAGGACGACGGCCGGGACGAAGACGGCGGAGATCCGGTCGGCCAGTCGCTGGGCGGCGGCCTTGCCGTTCTGGGCCTCCTCGACCAGCCGGGCCATCCGGGCCAGCTGGGTGTCCGCGCCGACCCGGGTGGCCTCGACCACCAGGCGCCCGCCCGCGTTCACGGTGGCGCCGGTGACCTCGTCGCCGACGGTGACCTCGACCGGGATGGACTCGCCGGTCAGCATCGAGGCGTCCACGGCGGAGCCGCCCTCGACCACCACGCCGTCGGTGGCGATGGTCTCGCCGGGGCGGACGACGAAGCGGGTGCCGACGGTCAGCCGGTCCACCGGCAGCCGTACCTCCCGGCCGGCCCGGAGGACCGCGACGTCCTTGGCGCCGAGGTCGAGCAGGGCGTGCAGCGCGGCGCCGGCCCGGCGCTTGGAGCGGGCCTCCAGGTGGCGGCCGAGCAGGATCAGCACGGTGACGGCGGCGGCGGTCTCCAGGTAGAGCGTGGCGGAGGCGTCGGTGTCGCCGACGGACAGCGTGAAGTCGTGGTGCGTGCCGGGCCGGCCCGCGTGACCCAGGAACAGGGCCCAGCAGGACCAGCCGAAGGCGGCCAGGGTGCCGAGCGAGACCAGGGTGTCCATCGTCGCGGCGCCGTGCCGGAGGTTGGTCCAGGCGGCGCGGTGGAAGGGCAGGCCGCCGTACACGACGACCGGGCCGGTGAGCGCGAAGGCCAGCCACTGCCAGTTCGTGAACTGGAGGGCCGGGACCATCGACAGCAGGACCACCGGGACGCTGAGGACGGCGCTGATCAGCAGCCGGTCGCGGAGGGGGTCGGGGTGGTCGGGCCGCGCGGGCCGCTCGGGTTCGGGGGCGGTGGTGGCCGGGGGCGGGGGGAGTTCGGCGGAGTAGCCGGTGCGCTCGACCGTGGCGATCAGGTCCTCGACCGTGGTCCCGGGGCCGAAGTCGACCCGGGCCTTCTCGGTGGCGAAGTTCACGGTGGCCTCGACGCCGTCCAGCCGGTTGAGCTTCTTCTCGATCCGGGCCGCGCAGGAGGCGCAGGTCATCCCGCCGATGGACAGCTCGACCCGGTCCCGGGCCCCGACGTCCGGGGCGGACGTGCTCATTGCGGATCAGCTCCTTGGTGCGGGTGGACGGCGGGGCGCCCCGGAGAGGCCCCCGCCGTGCCGGGTGGTTCAGGCGCCGCGGCCGACCAGCTCGTAGCCGGCCTCGTCGATCGCGGCGCGCACCTGCTCCTCGTCCAACGGGGCGGCGGAGGTGATCGTCACGGTGCCGGCGGTGGCGTCGGCGCTGACCTCGGTGACTCCGGCCAGGGTGGAGACCTCCTCGCTGATCGCCTTCTCGCAGTGGCCGCAGCTCATGCCGGACACGGTGTAGGTGATGGTGCTGGACATCGGGGGCCTCCGGGAGGTCTGGGCGGTCCGGGGTGGTCGCCCGGGCGCGGCGTTGGTGACGAATCTTCCGACACCATACCCCCTCGGGGTATTTCCGGAGTGGGTGGGGTGGGGATGGTCCGCTTCGTCCTCGTCGTGGGGACCAGGGCCGGTCGGGCCGCCGCCGTGATCGTCCCTTATGTTCGGTATGTGTTTCCGCTCCGCCGCGCCCAGTCTCCCTCGGCTCCCACGGCAGCCGGACTGCCACCGGACCGGCGGCGCGGCGCCCTGCTCGCCGCCGACCTCCAGGACGTGCCGTTCTGGCGCCGGGCCAGCCCCGCGCTGGTCGCCGTCCTGCTGGTCGCGATCGCGGACTTCCTCTCCGGCAAGGACCGCTACCTCGCCCCGCTGATGACCGTGGTGCCGACCGTCGCGGCGCTGACCCTGCGGCCCGGCGAACTGATCATGGTCTGCTCGCTCGGGCTGTTCGCGGTGTTCGGGCTCAGCTACCACGACCAGATCGACAACCTCAACGATGCCCGCTTCCTGTACGGGGCGATGGTCAGCTACGTCGTGCTGACGCTGTTCTCGGCCTGGGTCGCCAAGATCCGGATGCGGCGGGCGGCGGCCTTCGCGGCCGTCAGCTCCGTCGCGGAGGCCGCCCAGCGGGCCCTGCTGCAACTGCCGGGCCCGACGGTCGGACCGCTGCGGCTCGCGGTGCGGTACGTGTCGGCGGCGGACGCCTCACGGATCGGCGGGGACCTGTACTCGGTGCTGGAGACTCCGCACGGGACCCGGGTCGCGGTCGGGGACGTCCGGGGCAAGGGACTGGCGGCGGTGCAGACCGCGGCGGTGGTGCTGGGCGCGTTCCGGGAGGCGGCGTACGACGAGGCCGGGCTGCGGGGCGTCGCGGCGCGGATCGAGGCCAGCGTCGAGCGGCACGTGCCGGACGGGGAGTTCACCACGGCGCTGTTCGCGGAGTTCCGGGCGCCGGGGGCGATGGAACTGCTGCAGTACGGGCACGTGCCGCCGATCAGGGTGGACGGCCAGGGGCGGGCCCACGTGCTGGACGCGCCGGACCCGTGGGTGCCGCTGGGGCTCGGCCGGCTGGCGGCGGGGGAGCCGACCACGTGGGGGCAGCCGTTCGGGGCCGACGACGTGCTGGTGCTCTGCACGGACGGGGTGATCGAGGCGCGGCACCGGGAGAGCGGGGAGTTCTACCCGCTGGCGGAGCGGGTGGGGCCGCTGGTGCGGGGCGCCGCGCGCTCGGCGGGGGAGCTGGAGACGGCGGTGGGGCGGGTGTACGCGGACCTGCTGGCGCACACGGGCGGGGAGCTGCGGGACGACGCGCTGCTGTTGCTGATCGCGCGGACGGACGGGTGAGGGGCCGGCGGCGGGGGCCTGGCGCGGGTGAGGGCCTTCCGCTTCGCGCGGTTCCCCGCGTCCCGGTCGGGGGCGCGGGGAACCGGGTGCGGACGGGGCGCGGGGTCAGCCCGCGGTGACGTCCGCGAGGGCGCGGAAGACCAGGGCGGTGGAGGTGGCGCCCGGGTCCTGATGGCCGACGCTGCGTTCGCCGAGGTAGGAGGCGCGGCCCTTGCGGGCCTGGAGGGGGACGGTGTCGCGGGCGCCCCGTTCGGCGGCGTCGGCGGCCGCGGCGGCGGCTTCGGGGAGGCCGGCGCCGGTGGCGGCCGCGGCGCGGAAGGCGGCGACTGCCGGGGTCCAGGCGTCCACGATGGTCTTGTCGCCGGGTTCGGCCTTGCCGAGCAGGCGGACGGCGTCCAGGCCGGCCGACAGGGCCTCGGCGACGGCGGCCGGGCCGGCCGGTTCGGGCAGGGCGGCGCCGATGGCGCGGAAGGCCTTGCCGTAGAGCGGGCCGGAGGCGCCTCCGACCTTGGAGATGAGGGTGGTGCCGGTCTTGGTGAGGACGGCACCGGGGCCGGCCGGCCGGAGGCCGTCCAGGGCGGTCAGGGCGGCGTCGAAGCCGCGCTGGAGGTTGCTGCCGTGGTCGCCGTCGCCGATCGCGGAGTCCAGCTCGGTCAGCCGGGACCGCTCCTTCTCGACGGCCGCGGCGATCGCGCGGATCCAGGCCTCGGCGAGCGGGGTGTCGAAGTCCATCGGGTCCTCCTCTCAGGCCCGCTTGAGGGCGGGGGTGTCGACCGGGGCGTCCCAGAGTTCCAGCAGCTGGGTGTCGGCCTTGGTGAGGGTGAGCGAGAAGCCCGCCATGTCGAGGCTGGTGACGTAGTTGCCGACCAGGCTGCGGGCCACCGTGATGCCGCGCTCGGCGAGCTTGGCGGCGACCTCGCCGTAGACCACGTACAGCTCCAGGAGCGGGGTCGCGCCGAGGCCGTTGAGCAGGGCGATCACCTCGTCTCCCGGGGTCAGGTGGTGGTCGGTCAGGATGGTCTCGACCACCTCGGCGGCCAGCTCGCGGGCCGGACGGAGCTTCTCGCGGCGGCGGCCGGGCTCGCCGTGGATGCCGACGCCGACCTCGATCTCGTCCTCGGGCAGGTCGAAGCCGGGCTTCCCGGCGGCCGGGACGGTGGCGGCGGTGAGCGCGATCGCGAAGGAGCGGGAGGCGGCGTTGACCCGCTCGCCCAGCGCGGCGACCTCGTCCAGCGGGGCGCCGCGCTCGGCCAGCGCGCCGGCGGCCTTCTCGACCACCACGGTCGCGCCGGTGCCCCGGCGGCCGGCCGTCCAGGTCGAGTCCTCGACCGCGACGTCGTCGTTGACCAGGACGGTGCGGACCTCCAGGCCCTCCTCCGCCGCGAGTTCGGCGGCGAGCTCGAAGTTCATCACGTCGCCGGTGTAGTTCTTCACGACGAAGACCACGCCGGCGCCGCTCTCCACGGCCTTGGCGGCGGCCAGCATCTGGTCCGGGACGGGTGAGGTGAACACCTCGCCGGGGCAGGCGGCGTCGAGCATGCCGGGGCCGACGAAGCCACCGTGCAGCGGCTCGTGGCCGGAGCCGCCGCCGGAGACCAGCGCGACCTTGGGCGCGGCCGGGCGGGCGGCCCGGGTGATCACCCGGTTGGGGATGTCCACCGTCAGCTCCGGATGGGCGGCGGCGACTCCGGCCAGCGCGTCCTCCAGGACGCTCTCCGGGGTGTTGATCAGCTTCTTCAACGCTCTTCGCTCCCTCTTCGGCGGCGGACGCTGCTGACCCGACGCTACGCCAGACGGGGGTGCCGGGCACGGGATGCGACACGCGCGATCCGGATCACTCTCCCGGAGCAGCGGGCTCCGGCCGTAAGGTCACCGGCATGAGCGAAAACGTGGGCATTGTTCTGGTCTCGCACAGCGCCCGGCTCGCGGAGGGGCTGCGCGAGCTGCTCGGCGAACTCGCCTCGGACGGCGTGCGGGTGGTCGTCGCGGGCGGTACGGAGGACGGCGGGCTCGGCACCAGCTACGACCTGATCGCCGGGGCCCTCGCGCGGGCCGACGCCGGGGCGGGCGTGGTCGTGCTGCCGGACCTCGGCAGTTCGGTGCTCACCGCCGTCACGGTGCTGGAGGACGAGCCGCGTCCGGGCGTGAAGCTCGTGGACGCGCCGTTCGTGGAGGGCGCGGTGGCCGCCGCCGTCACCGCCTCGACCGGGGCGTCGCTGGCCGAGGTCGTCGCGGCGGCCGAGGACGCGCGGTCGTTCCGGAAGCTCTGACCACCCGGCCGCTCCGGTCACTTGGCGTCCGCGTAGCAGTCCACCACCGCCGTGCTGAGCGGGAAGCGCACCGGGGTGTCGCCGAACACCAGCCGGCGGGCCTCGTCGGCCGCCGCGGCGACGGTGGCGGCCACCTCGTCGGCCAGGTTGGCCGGAGTGTGCACGATCACCTCGTCGTGCTGGAAGAACACCAGGTGAGGGCGGTCCGCCGGGCTCGCCGCGGGCAGCTCGTTCAGCCGCCGGCGCAGCGCCGCGAGCAGGGCGAGGGCCCAGTCGGCGGCGCTGGCCTGGATGACGTAGTTGCGGGTGAAGCGGCCGCGGGCGCGGGCGGTGCGGCCGCCGTCCTCGCCCGCGCCGTCCGCCTCGGTGAGGTCGAGGAAGGCGGCGGAGGCCGGCGGGCAGGCCCGGCCGAGCCGGGAGGCGACCACGCCGCCGTCCTCGCCGGTGCGGGCGGCGGCCTCGACGTAGCCCATCGCGGCCGGGTAGCGGCGGCGCAGGGTGTTCAGCAGCGGGCCGATGTCGCCGCTGGTCTGCCCGTACATGGCGCCGAGCAGGCCGAGCTTGGCCTTGTCCCGGTCGCCCTGGAAGGCGTTGGCGGCGAGCGCCTCGTACAGGTCCCCGCCGGCCGCGGTGCGGGCCAGCCCGGCGTCCCCGGAGAGCGCGGCGAGCACCCGGGGCTCCAGCTGGGCGGCGTCGGCGACCACCAGCAGCCAGCCCGGGTCGGCGACCACGGCCCGGCGCAGGATGCGCGGGATCTGGAGGGCGCCGCCGCCGCGGCTGGCCCAGCGGCCGGAGACCACGCCGCCGACCACGTACTCGGGCCGGAACCGGCCGCCGCGGGCCCAGGCGTCCTGCCAGGCCCAGCCGTGCGCGACGTGGATCCGGGAGAGCTCCTTGTAGCGGACCAGCAGCCGCGCGGCCGGGTGGTCGACGCCCTTGAGCTCCCAGGATCGGGTGGAGCCGAGGTGGACGCCCGCCTCGGCGAAGGCGCGCAGCACCTGGGTGTGCGAGTCGGGGTTGAACGACTTGGCGCCGAGCGCCCGTTGCAGCTCGACGGCGAGTTCGGCGAGGACCCTCGGCTGGGTGCCGGGGACGGCCGGGCGGGGGCCGAGCAGCTCGGTCAGCAGCCGGTCGTGGACGTCGGAGCGCCAGGGCAGGCCGTCGTGGGCGATCTCGGCGGCCACCAGGGCGCCGGCCGACTCGGCGGCGACCAGCAGCCGGAACCGCTGCCGGGCGCCCGGGTCGGCGACGGCGGCGATCCGGCGCTGCTGCTCGGCGTGGACGGCGACCACGGCGGCCAGTGGGTCGGCGCCGGGCGGCAGCTGCAGCCGGTCGGGGGCGAAGAGGGTGTCCTGGCCGCCGTCCGCCTCGGCGAGGCCGGGTTCGGGCAGGTCCTCCGGGACGGGCAGGCCGCGCAGCCGGCACCAGGCGGCGCCGAGCGAGCGCGGCGCGCCGAACCGGCCCTCGTGCGCCAGCAGCAGCGACTCGACCAGCCGCAGGTCGTGGCAGCGGGCGAGCCGGTCGGGCAGCCGGGGCAGCAGCGGGGCGTACCCGGAGTCGGCGGCGGCCCACACCCACCGGGGGTGGTCGGCGGCCTCCCGGGCGGCGACGGCGGCGGCGAGGTCGCGGACGGCCTCCGGCGGGCCGAGCGGGGCGCCCGCGTCGTCCAGCGGCTGGAGCCGGCCGCCGGGGCCGTGCGGGTCGGGCGCGAGGGCGGTCCTGGGTGCCACGGGGGCTGCTCCTCTCGGCGCGCGGTCGGGCGTGCGGGACGGGTACCGGGTGCGGGCCCGCGACCGCCGGGTCCGCGGCGTTGACGTTAGCCGCTGGGTACGACAA
The DNA here is from genome assembly GCF_042789895.1 of Kitasatospora sp. NPDC056783. Taxonomy (NCBI): domain Bacteria; kingdom Bacillati; phylum Actinomycetota; class Actinomycetes; order Kitasatosporales; family Streptomycetaceae; genus Kitasatospora; species Kitasatospora sp. NPDC056783. Next base: position 9,400 of record NZ_JBHUAF010000171.1, on the reverse strand, counting down.
CCGGCCGCACGCGGGCCCCTGCCGAACGGCGGGCCGGTGCCCGCGAACGGGTCGAAAAGCACATGGGCAGGGCGGGTGACACGGCGTAGGGTTCGCGGAGTGACCGAGAACCCGTTCTTCCAGCCCAGCCGGCTGGCCTACGAACTCCCGCCGTTCGCCGAGATCCGCGAGGAGCACTACCTGCCCGCGTACGAGCGGGGCATGGCCGAGCAGCTGGCCGAGATCGCGGCGATCACCGCCGACCCGGACCGGCCCACCGTCGAGAACACCCTGGTGGCCCTGGAGCGCTCCGGGGAACTGCTCGGCCGGGTGGACGCGGTGTTCCGCAACCAGTCCTCCTCCGACACCACCGACGTGCTGGACGAGCTGGAGGCGAAGGTCAGCCCGCTGCTCGCCGCCCACCACGACGCGATCCACCTGGACCTCGCGCTGTTCGCCCGGATCGAGGCGCTGTACGAGGACCGCGCGGAGCTCGGCCTGGACCCGGAGTCGCTGCGCCTCCTGGAGCGCCGCTACACCGCCTTCGTGCGCTCCGGCGCCCGCCTGGGCGAGGCCGAGCAGGCCCGGCTGCGCGAGCTGAACGCCGAACTCGCCGGGCTCGGCACCACGTTCCAGCAGAACGTGAACGCCGACACCCGGGCCGCCGCCCTGGTCCTGGACTCCGCCGAGGAACTGGCCGGGCTGCCCGAGGACGCGATCGCCGGGGCGGCCGAGAACGCCCGGGTGCTCGGCCACCCGGGGAAGTACGTGCTGAGCGTGCGGAACACCTCCGGCCAGGCCGAGCTGGACCAGCTCACCGACCGCTCGGTGCGCGAGCGGCTGATGGCCGCCTCGCTCGGCCGGGGCATCGACGTGAACGGCCCGCTGGCGATCCGGCTGGCCGGGCTGCGCGCCGAGCGGGCCGCGCTGCTGGGGTACCCGAGCCACGCCGCGTACGTGGTGGCGGACGAGACGGCCGGCACCGTCGAGGCGGTCTCCGGGCTGCTGTCCCGGCTGGTCGGCCCGGCCGTGGCGATGGCCCGGCGGGAGGCCGAGGAGCTGGCCCGGGTGGCGGCGTCGGACGGGATCGGGGAGATCGCCGCGCACGACTGGGCGTACTACTCGGAGAAGGTCCGGCAGCGTTCCTTCCAGCTGGACGCGGCCGTGCTGCGCCCGTACCTGGAGCTGGAGCGGGTGCTGCGGGACGGCGTGTTCTTCGCCGCGAACCTGGCGTACGGGCTGAGCTTCACCGAGCGGCCGGACCTGACGGCGCACCACCCGGACGCGCGGGTCTTCGAGGTGTTCGAGGAGGACGGCAGCCCGCTGGGCCTGTTCATCGGCGACTTCCACGCCCGGGCGTCCAAGCGCGGCGGGGCCTGGATGAACGCGGTGGTGGAGCAGTCCGGGCTGACCGGGAAGCGGCCGGTGGTGCTGAACAACCTCAACATCCCGCGCCCGGCGCCCGGCGAGCCGGCGCTGCTGGACTGGGACGAGGTGCGCACGCTCTTCCACGAGTTCGGGCACGCGCTGCACGGGCTGTTCTCGGACGTGCGCTACCCGCTGTTCTCGGGCACCTCGGTGCCCCGGGACTTCGTGGAGTTCCCCTCGCAGGTCAACGAGATGTGGATGACCCGGCCCGAGGTGCTGGCCAACTACGCCCGCCACCACGAGACCGGGGAGCCGCTGCCGGCCGAGCTGGTCGAGCGGATGACGGCGGCCGAGGGCTTCGGAGAGGGCTTCCGGACGGTGGAGTACCTGGCGGCCACCCTGCTGGACTGGGCCTGGCACACCGCGCCGCGGGGCGAGGAGATCGCGGACGCCGAGGAGTTCGAGGCGCGGGTGCTCGCCGCGGCCGGGATCGCGGTGGACGCCATCCCGCCGCGCTACCGGACGGGGTACTTCCAGCACGTCTTCGCCAGCGGTTACAGCGCGGCGTACTACGCGTACATCTGGTCGGAGGTGCTGGACGCCGACACCGTGCAGTGGTTCGAGGGCAACGGGCGGTCGGTGCGGGAGAGCGGCGAGCTGTTCCGGCGAGAGCTGCTGGCCCGCGGGTTCAGCCGGGACCCGCTGGAGTCCTTCCACGCGGTGGTCGGCCGGGCGCCGGAGACCGGGCCGCTGCTGGCCCGCCGGGGGCTGGCCTGATCACCGCGGCGTGACGGTCACCGCAGGGTGACCGTCACGGTCGTGCCCGGGCGGGTGTGCGGGAGCCGGACGCGTACGGTGCCCGCGCGCCCGGCCGTCGGCTGGTCGATCTCGACCCGGGCGTCGGAGGGGGAGACGGTGACCCGGGCGCCGTGCGGGAACGAGGCCGGGGGCAGCAGGAGTTCGCTGTCGCGGCCGGTGCCGTCGGCGCGCCAGCGGATGGCCTGGCCGTCGGTGCGGACGTCGGTGCCGGCGACGGCCACCGGGTAGGGGCCGAAGGCGGGTTCGTCGCCGGGGGCGGGGTGCCCGGACGGGTCGAGCGCGCAGTAGCCGCCCTCGCCCCGGCACCAGTACCACATCGTCCAGCCCTCGGCGAAGCCGTCCATCGCGGCGACCTGGCGGCGGACCAGCTCGGAGTTGCCCGGGGTGCGGGAGTTCGGCGGGCCCCACTCGCCGACCAGGACGGGCAACCGGTGGGCGGCCGGGTAGCCGGTGATCGCGGCGGTGTACTGCTCCACGAAGCCGCCGGAGGGGTTCCAGTCGGCGCCGTTCTCGACCGCGGTGTCGTAGAAGTGCGGCGCGTAGCCGAGCCGGGGCGCGCCGGGGCGCGGGTCGGTGAAGCCGGGCAGGTGGGTGGGCGCGCCCTGGCCGACCAGCACCGTCGGCTCGACGAACAGCCAGGCGCGGGAGTCGACTCGGCGTACCGCGGCGATCAGGCGGCGGTACATGCCGGGGAGCCGGTCCTGCTCCAGGGCGGCGGAGGCGGCGGCCAGCACGGCCGGATCGCTCGGGTCGCCGTCCACCGGGCCGAACGGCTCGTTGAACAGGTCGTAGCCCAACAGTGAGCGGTGGCCGCGCAGTTCGCGGGCGAGCCGGGTGTAGAAGTCGGCCTGCCAGGCGCGCAGGTCGGGGTCGTCGTAGAGGTGGCGGAAGGCGGCCTGGACGGCCGGCTGGAAGTAGCCGGCGAACCAGTCGTCCGGGTCCGGGGTGAAGGGCAGACCGTCGTCCCGGGTGGCCCAGGCGGGGATGCCGTTGGTGCCGCCGAGGAACTTCTGTCCGTAGACGTCCTGGTGGAAGTCGACCAGGACCAGCAGGCCCAGCCGGTCGGCCCGGTCGAGGAGCCGCTGGAGGCGGTGCAGTTCGGTGGGGTCGAGGCGGCTGCGCCCGGGTTCCAGCCGGGACCAGGAGACCGGCAGCCGGACCAGGGTGAAGCCCTGGGCGGCGAGGGAGTCGAGGTCGGCCGGGGTGGCCTCGGCGTACTTGTCGAGGTTGAAGCCGCGCAGCCGCAGGTGGCGGCCCTGGGCGTCGGTGAGGGCGGTGCGGCCGTCGGCGGCGGTGGCGGTGGCGGTGGGGAAGCGGTCCGGCGGCCCGCCGTGGGCCGAGGCCGGGGTGGCGGCGGGGGCGAGGGCGGCGGTGGCGGCGAGCAGCAGGGCGGCGGTGGTGCGGCGCAGGCGCATCGGGGACCTCGCACGGCGGGGGTGAGGGCGGGGCCCGATGATGCCCGGACCGCCGTGCGCGGCACAAGAGTTCGGTCGGTGGAGGGGATCGGCCGGCGGAGCGGACGGGGCGGTGGAAGGGATCGGCCGGTGGAAGGGATCGGTGGGCGGAGCGGGCCGGCTCGCCCGGGGGTCAGCTCGCGGACGGTTCGGGGGACGCCGGCAGGACGGCGGTCGGCAGGTCCGCGGCGGCGGCCAGCCGCCCCCAGAGCAGGTCGGCCAGTGCCTGCACCATCCGGGCGCGCGAACAGGGCTTGGTGTCCAGCCACCAGTCCCCGGCGGCCAGCACCATGCCGGTGATGCCCCGGCCCCAGGCCTCGGCGAGCAGGTCGCGGTCGGCGCCGAGGTCGACCTGGCTCTGCACGGCCCGGGTGATCTCCTCGGCGATCTGCTTGAGCGCGGGGGCGAGCGCGTTGCCGGCGCCGCTCGGATCGCCCGGCTCGGGGTGGGTGAGCAGCCGGTAGACCTGGGGGCGGGCCTCGATCCCGGCGAGGTAGGTGTCCAGCACGTGCTCGACCCGGTCGCGGCGCTCCAGCGGCTCGGCGAGGGCGGCCCGGACGGCGGCCAGCAGGCCGCTGGTGTGGCGTTCGGTCAGGGCGCCGATCAGGCCGTTCCGGTCGCCGAAGTGGCGGTAGAGGATCGGCTTGGTGATGCCGGCCTCGGCGGCGATGGCGTTCATGCTGGCGCCCGGCCCCTCGCGCTGGATGACCCGGTCGGCGGCGTTGAGCAGCTGCTCGCGGCGGGGCTCTCGGGACATGCGCTGCTCCTCGGGGGTCGGGGGCGGGGTCGGGGGCGGTCCGGTCCGGTCCGCCCGGGCGTTGACACCGGTTACCAATCAGTAGCAGACTCCGACGATGTTACCCCCGGTAACACCCCGGTCGGCCGCACACGTCTTCGGAGGCAGGCACCATGAGCAGCACGTTCTCGCTGGACCCGGGCGCGGACCAGCTCGCCGTACGCGACTGGCTGCACGGCTTCGCCGCCGACGTGATGCGCCCGGCCGCCGCCGAGTGGGACGAGCGCGAGGAGACCCCCTGGCCGATCATCCAGGAGGCCGCCAAGCTGGGCATCTACTCGCTGGACTTCTACGCCCAGCAGTTCTTCGACCCCTCCGGCGTCGGCATCCCGATCGCCATGGAGGAGCTGTTCTGGGGCGACGCGGGCATCGGGCTGTCCATCGTCGGCACCACCCTGGCCGCCGTCGCGGTGCTGGCCAACGGCACCGACGAGCAGATCGGCACCTGGGCCCCGCAGATGTTCGGCACCCCGGAGGACGTCAAGGTGGCCGCCTTCTGCTCCTCCGAGCCGGACGCCGGCTCCGACGTCTCGGCGCTGCGCACCCGGGCGGTCTACGACGAGACCAAGGACGAGTGGGTGCTGAACGGCACCAAGACCTGGGCCACCAACGGCGGGATCGCCGCCGTCCACGTGGTGGTCGCCACCGTCGACCCGGAGCTGGGCGCCAAGGGCCAGGCGTCCTTCGTCGTCCCGCCGGGCACCCCGGGGCTGAGCCAGGGCCAGAAGTTCAAGAAGCACGGAATCCGCGCCTCGCACACCGCCGAGGTGGTGCTGGACGGCGTCCGGGTGCCCGGCGGCTGCCTGCTCGGCGGCAAGGAGAAGCTGGACGAGCGCCTCGCCCGGGCCCGCGAGGGCGTCAAGCGGCCCGGCGGCAAGGGCAACGCGGCGATGGCCACCTTCGAGGCCTCCCGTCCGGCCGTCGGCGCGCAGGCGATCGGCATCGCCCGGGCCGCGTACGAGGTGGCGCTGGACTACGCCAAGACCCGTGAGCAGTTCGGCCGGCCGATCATCGACAACCAGGGCGTGGCCTTCCAGCTCGCCGACATGAGGACCCGGATCGACGCGGCCCGGCTGCTGGTGTGGCGGGCCTCCTGGATGGCGGTCAACAACCAGCCGTTCACCGCCGCCGAGGGCTCGATGTCCAAGCTCTACGCGGGCGAGACCGCCAAGTACGTGACCGCGCAGGCGATGCAGATCCTCGGCGGCAACGGGTTCACCCGGGAGTACCCGGTGGAGCGGATGCACCGGGACAGCGCGATCTACTCGGTCTTCGAGGGGACCAGCGAGATCCAGCGGCTGGTGATCGCCCGGGCGATCTCGGGGATGCCGATCCGCTGAGCCGGCCCGTCCGCCGGGTCAGTCGGTCCGCCGGATCGGTCGGTCCGTCGGATCAGCAGGTCCGCCGGGTCAGCAGGTCCGCCGGGTCAACGGGCGGCCCAGAAGGTGAGCCCGGCGGTGAGGGGGCCCACCAGCGCTCCGACGACCGTCTGCGCGGTGGTGTGGTCCCGCAGCACCACCCGGGACCACCCGATCACCGGGACCAGCGGGGCGAGCAGCAGCCAGAGCGGGCCGAGCGCGATGGCCAGGCAGGACACCGCGCCGCCGGCCACGGCGGTGTGCACGGAGACCTTCCACCAGGCGGTGATCACCAGGATCGGGACCAGCGAGGCGAACATCGCCAGCACCAGCGCGGTCAGGTCGGCCGGGGCGTCCAGTCCGACCATCACCGCGAAGCAGACCAGCACCGAGCCCATGATGAGCGGGAAGACGGTCATCCGGCGCCGGCGGTGACCGACGTGACGGTCCGCCACCGTGCCCTTGCGCATGCCGGACCGGATGATCAGGGTCGGGACGACGGCGGCGAACACGACGGCGAACAGCGCCCAGGCGATGCCCCGCCAGCCGTAGCGGAGGCCGCCCAGCACCGGGAGCAGCGTGAGGATCACGTTCTTCGGTTCCAGGCCGTCGGTGATGCGGCGGGCCCAGGCCGTCCGGCGGGTGGGGGCGGGCGTCGCGGCTGTTGCCTCGGCCTCGGTGGTCATCGGGGTGGGTGCTCCGGCGGGGTGAAGGGGCGGGCGGGGTGCGGTCGGACGATCGTACGGGTGGGGCGGCGGGGCCCGGGAACCGGCCCGGCTCGGCAAACGGGCCCGGCCCGGTCCCGGCTCGGCAGCGGATCCGGCCCGGCCCGGCTCAGAAGCGGGCCGGGCGGCCCTCCAGGAAGGCGGCCAGGCCCTCGTGGACGTCCGAGCCCTCCCGGGAGCGGAGCAGCCAGGGCGCCAGGACCTCGGCCGCCCGCTCGGGCGGGGCGTCCAGCACGGCCTTGGCGGCGCCGATGGTGTGGGTCGAGCGCCGGGTCAGCAGCCGGGCGAAGTCCAGGGCGGCGGCGTCCAGTTCGGCGTCCGGCAGGACGCGTTCGGCCAGGCCCAGCGGCAGCGCGTCCCGGCCGGACACCAACTCGCCGGAGAACAGCAGGTACTTGGCCCGGGCCGGGCCGATCAGCCGGGCCAGCCGTACGGTCGGCACCGCCGAGTAGACCACGCCGAGCTTGGCCGGGGTGATCCCCAGCCGGGCGTCCTCGGCGACGAAGCGCAGGTCGCAGGCGACGGCCAGCTGGCAGCCGCCGCCGACGCAGGCGCCGTGCACCACGGCGAGGGTCGGGTGGGGGAAGGCGGCCAGGGCCTCCTCGGCGGCGACATTGGTCGCGTGGTAGGCCTGCGCGTGGTCCGGATCGCCGTACACCTCGGAGAGTTCGGCGATGTCCGCGCCCGCGCTGAAGGTGTTGCCGGCGCCGGTGAGCAGCAGGACGCGGACGCCCTCGTGGCCGGCCAGCTGCTCCAGCACCTTGGGCAGCGCCTGCCAGATCGCCAGGGTCACCGCGTTGCGGCGGTGCGGGCGGTCGAACTCCAGGACGGCGACGCCGTCCTCGCCGACGTACGCGGTGAGGCCCTCGGCCTGTGCGGGCAGGGCGGAGCGGTCTCGCGTGAGCAGCGGCTGGTCCATGCGCACCTCCGGTCGGTCGTGGTGCGGCAACTCTCTCAGGCGGGGTTCGCGCAGTAGTCGCCGAGGCCGTTCTCGACCAGGCCGAAGGCGCGGCGGGCCCGGTCGAGGGCCTCCGGCAGGGCGTCGGCGGCGCGCTCCCCGGCGAGCATCCGGCGCTGGTTCTCGCCGGTCAGGGCCAGTTGGGCGGCCAGCAGCTGGGCGGCGGCGACCTTGGCGGTGAACTCGTCGCGGGCCGGGTCCTGGGCGAGGAGTTCGGCCGACAGCAGGGACTGCGCCCGGTGGTCGAAGCTGGCGGTGGCGCGCAGCAGCAGGGCGGGGGTCTGGTGGACCAGCCGGATCACGTCCAGGACGAGCTGCTGGTCGCTCAGGCCGGTGGCGGGGTCGAACCGTTCCAGTGCGGACAGGTACCACTCGCGCAGCGCCGCCACCGCCGAGGTGCCCGGAGCGCGCTCGCGCACGACCTCGGCCGGCTCGTCGAGGTGCTGCTCCATCGGGCCCATGACCAGGTCTTCCTTGGTGGGGAAGTAGTTGAAGACGGTATGAACATCGTGTCGGCGGCCGCCGTGCCGATCGTCCGGGACCTCGACCCCGTCCACGGCGTCGACCGGCTGCCCTGGCTGGTCAGCGCGTTCGCCCTCGCCGCCACCGCGCTGCTGCCGCTGTACGGCAGGCTCTGCGACGCGTACGGCGCCAAGCGGGTGCTGCTCGGGGCCGTCGGCACCTTCCTGCTCGGCTCGGCGCTCTGCGGGGCGGCGGGGTCGATGGACCAGCTGATCGCCTTCCGGGCGGTGCAGGGCATCGGCGGCGGTGGGCTGATGAGCGTCACGATGGTGGTCATCGCCCAGTTCAAGGGCCCGGAGGAACGCGGCGGGGGCGGCAGGGGCGGCGCGGTGGGCGGGATCGTCGCGGGCCTCGGGATGGCGGTCGGGCCGCTGATCGGCGCGCTGCTCACCGACCACCTCGGCTGGCGCTGGATCTTCTACGTCAACCTGCCGCTCGGCCTGCTGGTGCTGGTCGGTGTCGCGCTGGTGGTCAAGCTGCCGCCGACGGGCGGCAGCCGGGGCCTGGACTTCGCCGGCGCGGCCCTCGCGGCGGCCTTCTCGGTCGGGCTGCTGCTGGTCACCGAGTGGGGTGGCAAGGACTACGCCTGGACGTCTCCGGTGATCCTGGGGCTCGCCGCGGCCACCCTGGGCGCGTTCGGTCTCTTCCTGTGGCGGCAGGCCACCGCAGCCGAGCCGGTGCTGCCGCTGTCGCTGTTCCGGATCCGTGAGGTACGGCTGGGCTTCGCCGTCCAGGGCCTGGTCGGGGTGGGCATGGTGGGTTCGATCATCCACGTGATGCTCTACCTCCAGGTCGCCCGGGACGTCGCCCCGACCTTGGCCAGCCTCTACCTGATCCCGATGGCGGCCGGGATGGCCGGGTCCGGGGCGCTGGTCGGTTGGCTGACCGGGCGCGGCCACCCGGCCTCGACCTTCCCGGTGCTCGGCGCGGGCTGCGCGACGGTCGCCCTCGCCCTGCTCGGCCTCAGCGGACCGGACACCGGGCTGTGGGCGGTGCTGGCCGAACTCGCGCTGCTGGGTTGCGGCCTGGGGCAGCTGATCGGCCGGCTGGTCACGGTGGTGCAGGAGGTCGCACCCCGGCACCAGCTGGGGGTGGCGACCGCCGGCATCCGCTTCTTCCAGAGCCTCGGCAGCGCGCTCGGCGCGGCGCTGTTCGGCACCGTGTTGTCCCGGGTGTTCGGGGCGGGTGAGCACGGGCGGCCGCTCGGCGCCATCCGGACGCTGACCGGCGCGGCGCACGAGCACGCGGTGCGCAGCTTCACCGACGCGGTGGACGTGGTGTTCCTGTCGGCGGGCGGGGTGCTGGCGCTGGCGTTCCTGTGCGTGCTGCGACTGAGGTCTGCCGAGCGGGCGTCGGCGGTCGGGGGGACGTCGGCGGCCTGACGGGCGCCGGCCGACGGGGCAGTGGGCGGGGCCCGGTGG
>NZ_JBHUAF010000170.1:0-17170 GCF_042789895.1 Kitasatospora sp. NPDC056783 | reverse complement strand
GGCCACGGGGCGGCACCGGCGTTTCGGAAGCGAGCGGCCGGGGGCGACAGCCCCCTACGAGTGGGGATCCTGGGCGACTAGGCTGGCCCGTGTTGGGGCAGCCATTGGCGCCCGGCCGGCCGCTGGTGTCCGGTCCGGTGCGATTTCGAACCATCGCAAGACCTAGGAGACACCACCGTGTCAGACCGCAAGCCCATCGAGACCTGGCTGACCGACATGGACGGCGTCCTCATCCACGAGGGCGTGCCGATCCCCGGGGCCGACGCCTTCATCAAGCGCCTGCGTGAGTCCGGAAAGCCGTTCCTGGTGCTCACGAACAACTCCATCTACACCCAGCGCGACCTGCACGCCCGGCTTTCCCGGATGGGTCTCGACGTCCCCGCCGAGCACATCTGGACGTCCGCGCTGGCCACCGCCAAGTTCCTCGCCGACCAGCGTCCCAACGGCACCGCCTACGTGATCGGCGAGGCCGGCCTGACCACCGCGCTGCACGACGTCGGCTACGTGCTCACGGACACCGACCCCGATTTCGTGATCCTCGGCGAAACGCGCACCTATTCGTTCGAGGCGATGACCAAGGCCGTCCGCCTGATCAACGACGGCGCCCGGTTCATCGCCACCAACCCGGACGAGACCGGGCCGTCCGCCGAGGGCGCGCTTCCGGCCACCGGAGCGGTGGCCGCGCTGATCACGAAGGCCACGGGCGTGGAGCCCTACTTCGTGGGGAAGCCGAACCCGCTGATGATGCGGGCCGGCCTGAACGCCATCGGCGCCCACTCCGAGAACAGCGCGATGATCGGCGACCGGATGGACACCGACATCGTCTCGGGGATGGAGGCCGGGATGTCGACCTTCCTGGTCCTCACCGGCCTGACCCAGAGCACCGATGTGGAGCGCTTCCCTTACCGGCCGACCCGGGTGGTCGACTCGATCGCCGCCGTGGTCTACGTTTTGTGCGGGTGGACGTGATCCGTGGGTGGGGGCCGCCCGGGATAGCGGGGGGGGCCCCCGCCCGACTCCGCCACCCGTCCGCCGCCGCGGCCGGTCAGGCACCAGAGGCTGCCCCGACGCCGACCGGCCCCGTCTCCAGACCCGCGACGCCGGCCGGGGACACGGCAGTTCGGCCCCGTACTCACGTCCCGCTCAAGAGATCGTTCGCAGGGCGTTCCAAGCCGAAGCGTGTTATCCAATAAGGAGCGTGTGGCGGTCATCTGACAGGGGGAGCTACTGGTGATCAGGGTGCTTTTAGCCGAGGACATGACCATGGTGCGCAGGGCTCTGATGGCTCTCCTCGCCTACGAGGACGACCTCGAAGTCGTCGCCGACGTGGACCGCGGGGATCTGGTCATGCCGACCGCACTGGAGGTACGGCCTGACGTCGCCGTCCTCGACATCGACATGCCCGGGCTGGACGGCCTGCAGGCCGCGGCCGAACTGCACCGGAAGCTCCCGGAGTGCAGCACGCTGATCCTCACGGGGCTGGTGCGACCGGCTTACTTGCGCAGGGCGCTGTCCGCCCATGTGCTCGGCTACCTCGGGAAGGACGCCCCGGCCGAGGAACTGGCCGCAGCGATCAGGAAGGTGGCCAACGGGGAACGCGCCATCGACCCGGAACTGGCCCTGGCTGCCCTGGAGACGCGGGAGAACCCACTGACGCCCCGGGAATTGGACGCCCTTCGTCTCGCGGCGGAGGGGAATTCCGTCAGCGAGATCGCGGCCTGGCTGTTCATCTCGGCGGGCACCGCCCGCAACCACCTGGCCGCCGCGGTGTCCAAGACCGGAGGTCGCAACCGGGTGGACGCGATCCGGATCGCCGAGGAGATGGGCTGGCTGTCGACCGGCCCACGACGAGGCTGACACCCTCATACTGCCTCTCAGCGGGCCCCGGCAGGGCGCCGCCAGTGGCCGGTGAGGTCTCGATAGAGGCTTGATCTCGTCAGCAGTTCCTCATGGCTGCCCGCGACGGTGTCACTCCCGTCCATCACCAGGATCCGGTCCGCTCGCAGCGCCGAGCTCATCCGGTGTGCGATGACCAGCAGGGCCCCCGGGCGGTGGATGAACGCCTGCTCGGCCCGGGCCTCGGCGGCCGGGTCCAGATGGCAGGTGGCCTCGTCCAGGACGACCAGTCCAGCCGGGGACAGGTAGGCACGGGCCAGCGCGATCTGCTGGCGCTCGCCGGCCGAGAGCGCGGCGGGGGCGATCTCCGCCCGGTAGCCGCCGAGCCGTTCCACCAAGCGTTCCAGGCCGATGGCGGACACCGCCAGGTCGAGGTCCCTGGGCCCGGCGCCGGGGCTGAGGTAGCACAGGTTCTCGGCCAGGGTCCCAGTGAAAACGTAGGCCTCCTGCGGGATCAGGACCCGATGGCGGGCGAGTTCGGCGGGGTCGTCGGGCAGCGGACGCCCACCGAGGCTCACTTCGCCGCCGGTCGGCCGGAGCAGTCCGGCGATCAGGCCGGCCAGCGTGGACTTCCCGATCCCGCTGGGCCCGACCACCACCAGGTGCTCCCCCGGCCCGACCGTCAGATCGAGATCGCGGACCACCGGCTCGGCTCCGGGGCCGTAGGCGAAGCTGACGTTCCTCAGCTCGACGCCGTACGGGCCGTGCGCGCGGGGAGCGGAACCGACAGCCCGGGTGGCGGGTTCGGGCGGGGCGGACTCCAGGATGCGACGCAGGGTGACCACCAGCCGTACGCCGCTGCCGCCCAGGCCCTGGACCAAGCTCTGCAGGGCGGGTTGGAGGCCCTGCGTGATGTAGGCGACCGATCCGAGCAGCGCGCCGGCCGTCACCCCTCGGCCGGCCGGCCAGGATGCCGTGGACAGCAGTAGTACCAGCGGGAGCCAGCCACCGACGGCCAGTACGAGGGTGCGCTCGGCGGTCAGCCCGGCGACCCTCCGCGCCGCCAGTTCCTGTCGCCGGACCGCCGCCGAAAGCCGGTCGCGGGCCCATCGCTCGGCGCCGGCCGCGGTCACGTCGCGCAGACCGCCGATCACAGCGCCCGCCTCCGCGGCGAGGCCCTCGTCGGCCAGCAGCAGTTCGCGCTGGCCATCGGTCATGCTTCGGAGCATCAGCACGAGCAGGCCGACGGCGGCGAGTAGCGGTGGCAGCACGACGGCCAACACCAAGGGTTCCAGGACGCACATGCCCAGCAGGGCGCCGCCAATGCTGAAGACGAAGCGGCGGACGACCATGGTGATCCCCGCGTACGCCTCACGGACGATCTCCACCTGCTGGGTCAACCTGGCGACGCCCGCGGTGTCGGGCCGGCTCGGGGCCGTCTGTGCCGTCCGCAGCCCGCCGGTGACCACTCGCCGAACCAGGCCGTCCCGCAGCGGTTCCACCAGGGCCGCCAGTCGTGGATACACCTGGCGGGACGCCCATGCGCCGACGAAGACGACGACACCGAGCAGAGCAAGGTGGACCATGCCGACTGCCGGGCGGCCGGCGCCGAACCCGTCGTCGACCGAGCCGGCCACCAGTCGTCCGGTCGCGAACCCGGGCAGGGCCTCGACCGTCGACCAGAACACCAACTGCCCGACGACGCGCGGCCGGCTGCGCAGCGGGGTGAGCAGTTCGTTCCTGACCGAGACCTGCGACGCCACGTTCATGTACGCACCTCGGCGGAGTCGGCGGGTGCGGCACCCACGTCCTCGCCCGCAGGCGGGTGAGGCCGGAAGACGGCCCGGTACTCGGGCACGTCCCACAGCTCGCTGTGCGGGGCGATCCGCCGGATGCCGCCGCCGTCCAGCCAAGCCACCAGGTCGCACCCAGCAGCGGTGGAGGCCCGGTGGGCGACGATCAGGCGGGTACGGCCGACCAGTTGGGTGGTGAGCGCGGCGCTGACCCGGAACTCGGTCACGGTGTCCAGGCTGGAAGTCGCGTCGTCGAGCACCAGGACTCGGCCCTCGCGCGCGAACGCCCTTGCCAGTCCGATGCGTTGGGCTTCCCCTCCGGACATCGGCAGGGTCCGGAGATCAGTACGGTAGCCCTCCGGCAGCCGCTCGACGAAGTCGTCGATGCAGGCCGCCGCGGCGGCCCGGGCGATCCGCTTCTCCAGCACCACCGAAGGCGATGGTCTCCCCGAGCGTCCCTCCCAGCAGGGCCGGACGCTCGAAGGCGTACCCGATGGCGCCGCGCAGTTCCTCGCGCGACAGCCTTGGCAGCGGAACCCCGTCGAGCAGAACCACTCCGCCCTGAGGGTCGGTCCGCGAGCCTGATGCAGCCGAGGGCGTAGTGGTCGACGGCGAAGCCGGTCCGGTCACGCGGCGCCGCGTAGGCGGGGTTGCCGAGCGCGGGCTTGGTCTCCGCCTCGACTGCTTCCTCGACAGCCCGGCAGATCCCCAGCGCCCAGTCCGTGTACTCGGCGAGCTCGGCCGGGTCCGGCCGGGAACCGTTGTACGGGTATCGCCGACCGAAGAACTTGTTCAGCGGCTGGCCGTCCAGGAACTCCTCAACCAGGAAGTGGTGGTCGCCGACCACGAAGTAGTCGACCACCTTGGGCACGACGCTCAGCCCGGCGAGCCGTTCCAGGATGTCCCGTTCGTGCCGGAGCCTCTCGACCGCGTCCTTCCCGTCGTTGGTCAGGCCTGCGTAGGCCCTGGCTTCCTTGAGGACGATCGGAGCACCGGTGCGGATGTCCACGCCGGTGTAGATACCGCCGCCGTTGGAGAAGTGCAGCGCTCTCTCTATCCGGTACGGCAGGTCCTCGACGGTCTCCTTCTTCCGCGCCTCCTCCTGCGGGACCAGGAAATCCGGCAGCACCACCCACGGCGGGACGTGGAAGGCCGGCTCGCGCTTGTCCGGCACCAGTGTGCCGTCGGGTGCCTCGATGGCCTGGACCAGCGCGCCCTGTTCGGAGACCATGTGCCGCTCGGCGAAGCCGCCGTACCGCACATAGAGCGGGCCGTCGTTCCAGCGCAGGTCGCTCAAGATGTACGGACCGGCCTCACCGCCGATGCGTGCGTCCAGCGCGTCCAGAACGGCCTTCAACTGATCCACGTCGCGCGGGTAGACGGTGGCGAGCTTTCCACTGGCGCCCCGGTGCGCGTACTTCATGTTCCGGGTCTGCAGGATGTGCCGGCCGGACAGGTGCTTGAAAGGGATGCGCTCGGCGAAGCAGTGGTCCGATATCTCGTCGAGGATCCGGTCGGCGTTCTGCTGCCGGCCGGAGGCGTGGATCTTCCATCCCTGCTTGGGCAACGGCTCGCCGCCCTCGGGGCGGTAGACCACCCAGTCACCGTGCGGGATCCTGCTCCAGCTCGTCGGAACCGGCCGACCGGCGAGGGCGAATTCCAGGCCCTCCTCCTTCAGCTCGGCGGGCGAGTCGAAGAAGGTCGGATCGGCCATGCAGTATACGTCGTAGTGTTTGGACATTCACCCACCCCCGCGGCTTCTCCGAAAAGTGCCGATTCGGCCCGAACGACTCGGATTGAATCGACGGAAAGATTCAGCCGAAAACCTCGGCTGCGCTGCCGAAAAATCGGGCAGTGATATGGGTGGATTTGCTTGCCATGCCCCCGCAGCCCTCGTTCGACAACTTCGAACAAGGTCGATCCTTGCATCCGGGCGACACTTTGACCACGCCGCACCCCATGGAATGTCCCATGCGATTCTCATGGGTCCGACCGTGGATTTCCCACTCCAACCCCTTCCCTGGCTGCCGCATGGATGCGCCGACCGGCCCGGCCGTCACACCAGCGCGCGGTTTTGGCTAGGCTGACCACCGATAAGGGCCAGGACGGCGGCACACGAGGAGGGGATTCCCGTTTTCTCGCGGACTGCGGATTCCGACCATCCGGAACAGGGTCATTCCGTTTCCGACCCCGAGCCGGTGGTCCGGCTCGACGGAGTGAGCAAGGTGTACGGGCAGGGGGCGGGGGCCGTTCACGCCCTGCGCGAAGTGTCGATGCAGTTCCGGCGCGGCGGGTTCACCGCGGTGATGGGGCCGTCCGGATCCGGGAAGAGCACCTTCCTTCATTGCGCCGCCGGGCTCGACCGGCCGACGTCCGGGCGGGTCCGGCTGGCCGGCCAGGACCTGGCGGCGCTGACGCAGAAGGAGCTGACGATCCTGCGGCGCCGACGGATCGGTTTCGTCTTCCAGGCCTTCAACCTGCTGCCGTCGCTGACGGTCGAACAGAACATCACCTTGCCGCAGCGGCTGGCCGGGCGCCGGGCGGACAAGGCCTGGCTCGCGGAGATCGTCGAACGGACCGGCCTGACCGCACGGCTGCGACACCTGCCCGCCCAGCTGTCCGGAGGCCAGCAACAACGGGTGGCCATCGCCCGGGCCCTGGTGGCCCGGCCCGAGGTGGTCTTCGCGGACGAGCCCACCGGCGCGCTGGACAGCACCACCGGGAGCGAGGTCCTCGGGCTGTTCCGGCACGTGGTGAACGGGCTGGGCCAGACCGTGATCATGGTGACCCACGACCCGATCGCGGCCTCCCACGCGGACCGGGTCTACTTCCTGGCCGACGGCGGCTTCGCCGAAGTCCTGGAGCGGCCCACGCCCGAACGGGTCGCGGAGCGGATGACCCTCCTGGGAAGGCGCTGACGACATGCTCGTGTTGGCCTGGCAGACGGTACGCGTCCGGAAGGCAGGCTTCGCCGGCGCCTTCACCGCGCTGGCCCTCTCCATCACCCTGACGGCCGGCTGCGGGATCCTTCTGGAGTCCGCCTTGCGAACGGGCACACCCACGGAGCGCTACGTCGCGGCCCCGGTGGTGATCGGCGACTCGACCCGCATTCCGGACGCCGGACCGCTGACCGCCAGGCTCGCCACACTGCCCGGCGTAGCGGCGGCCCTCCCGGAGCTCTCCTTCCCGGCAGCCGCGATCACCGCGTCCGGGCAGACCCTGTCCGGCCCCCACGGCAGCGCCTCGCTCGGCCACTCCTGGACGAGCGCCGCCCTCGCCCCGTTCCGGCTGACTTCCGGTCACCCCCCGGCCGGTCCCGACGAGGTGGTCCTCGACACCGCCACGGCCACCCGCGCCGGGGTCACGGCGGGCAGCACCGTACGACTGGCCACCACCGAGGCGCCCCGTAGCTACACGGTGACCGGGCTGGCCGCACCACCACAGGAGTTGTCCCGCCAGAGTGCGCTCTTCTTCAGCCCTGAGCAGGCCGCCCGGCTCGCTGGGACGACGACCGGAGCGGATGCGATCGGGCTCATCGCGACGGAGGAGACCGACTCCCAGGCACTTGCCGAGCATGCCCGGCAGGCGCTCACCGAAGCCAGCCGGCAAGCCGGTGCCGGATACTCCTCCGGGCCCCAGGCGCTCACCGGCGACGAGCGGGGCGAGCTGGAGTTCTACGCCATGCCCGGCCCAGGAGACGGCCTCTCCTCGCTCGCCGGGACGATGGGCGTGCTGTCGCTGTTCGTCTCGGCCTTCGTGGTGGCGGGGGCGCTCGCGCTCTCCGTCCAGCAGCGACTGCGCGAGATGGCCTTGCTGCGGGCAGTCGGCGCCACCACCGGGCAGGTGCGACGGATGATCGCGCTGGAGACGCTGGTGTTGACCGTTGCGGCTGCGGTCGCCGGAGTCCCGGCCGGGATCGGCTTCGCCGCGCTGCTGCGAGGCGAACTGGTCGACCGCGGCGTGGTCAGCCCGAGCGTGCCGCTGCATGTCGGTCCGACCGCGCCCTTGATCGTCCTCGGCGGGGTCGTCGTCACCGCACAGTTGGCCGTCTGGACCGCCGCACGTCGGGCCTCCCGGATCGACCCCACCCAGGCACTGCGCGACTCCGCGGCACCGCCGCCGGGTATCGGCCGACTCCGCACCGTTCTCGGCCTCGTGACACTCGCCGTGTGCGGCGTGGTGCTGGCCGGATCGACGGACAGCCGCCGCGGGGCCGGCACGGCAGAGAGCATGGTGCTGGCGCTGCTGCTCGGGGTCGCGCTGATCGGTCCGTTGATCGGCCGGGTCGCCAGTGTGGCGGTCGGCGAACCGGTGGGCCGGCTCTTCCCGATCGCCGGGTTCCTCGCCTCTGCCGCCTTGCGGTCCCAGCCGCGCCGCTTCGCCGCCGCTGTCACCCCCCTGGTGCTGGCGGTGTCCTTCACCGGCACGGTGCTGTTCGTCCCGGTGATCAAGGCGCGGGCCAACGTGGCCGAGGACGGCCGACGGCTGCTGGCAGACCACGTGGTCCAGGCGAACGGTATCGGCCTCCCGCCTGAATTCGCCGCTGCGGCACGGAGGTTGCCGAGCATCGGGGCTGCCAGCGGCCTGGTGTCCGACTTCGTCATGGTGTCCGCCGACACCGACGGCGCCCTCGGGGTGGATGCCCGGATCGTGGACCCGCGGGGACTGGAGCTACTGGTCGACCCCGGGGTGACGGCGGGCTCGCTGGACCGGCTGGACGGCGAAAGCATCGCGTTGGGTAAACGTTCGGCCATCGACCTCAAGGTCGGCGTCGGTGCCACCGTCCGGATCCACTGGAAGGACGGAAGCGACAGCGCCGCCACCGTGGCGGCCGTCTACGAGCGGGACGCGCGGTTCGCGGACGCGCTGCTGCCCTCCGCCTTCGCCACCCCTCACGCCCTGACCCCGCTCGCACCAACCGTGTTGGTCCACGCCGCACCTGGCGTCGACCCTCGACAGGTGGGCCGGGAGCTTCAGGACCTCGCTTCGGCGTATCCAATGGCCCGAATCAGCGACCGGGCCGACTACGACGCGGCACGACGGCACCAACAAGAGGAAGCCACCGCGGGCGGCCGACTGCTGCTGGGGGTGATCAGCCTGTTCACCGCCATCGCCGTCGTCAACACGCTGGTGATGGCCACGACCGAGCGGCTGCGCGAGTTCGCGCTACTGCGGCTGATCGGCACCACGCGCCACCAGGTGTTCCGGATGATGGCCTGGGAGGGCGGAATCGCCGTCGCCGTGGCACTCGCCATCGGTGCGGCGGTCACAGCCGCGGTCCTGGTCCCGGTCAGTCTCGCCCTCACCGGTGCGGCCTGGCCTTCGTTGCCTGGGACTTGGGAGGCCGCGGTGCTGGGTGGGGCTGCACTGCTGGGGATGGGCACCGTCCTGCTGATCACCTGGCTCGCGCTGCGGCGGGATCCTGTCGAGACCATCGGGGTGCCCGAGTAGCGAGCTTCCCGAAACGGGTCAGGCGGCCTCGGAAGCCCCGGTCGCCCGTGTGGCGGCCCAGGGGGCCGAGACCTTGACGACGGCCGACAGGTGGAACCATCCGGACTCGGCCCGCCCGGCGGACAGCTGACCGCCGACGGCCAGCATCCGCTCCGTGAGGTTCTCGATCCCACGCCCGCCGCCTGGCTCCTTCGGTGCGTCGGCCGCCGGGACGCCGTCGTTGGAGACGGTCAGACTGACGGTGCCGAGCCCGTCCAAGCCCGCTCGGATCACGCAGCGCCGGGGCATGCTGTGTCGCAGCATGTTGGTGACGGCCTCCCGCACCACGGTGGCCAGCACCGCGTCCAGTTCCGGACGCAGCACCCCGCAGTCCAAGTCGACCTCGACGCTGACCCCGGCTGCCCGCAGCACGGAGGCGGCCGAACGCGACTCCCGCCCCAAGGACATGTGGAGGTCGCCGCTGGAAAGCAGGCGAGCGTCCGACATGGCCTGCCGCACCACGACCAGCACCTCGGAAATCTCCGCGTGGGCCTGCTTCGGGTCTTCCAGGACCAGCCTCTTGGCGAGTTGGCACTTCAGTGCTGCCACCGAGAGGCTGTATCCGAGCAGGTCGTGCAGATCCCGGGCGAAGCGCAGTCGCTCCTGGTCCACCGCGCGCTCCGCCAGCTCCGTCCGGACCGCCCGTAGCTCAGCCGTCAGATCGGCGAGTCGAGCCACCCCGTACACGACGATGCCGCCCACGGCAGCGGAGACGACAGCGCTGACGCACTGCCGCGTGTTCCCGCCCAAAGCCGCGAAGAGCGGGTACTGACCGGCGACCAGCAGGCCGAAGAGGATCCATGAGCGCGGCGGGGCCACGACCAGCACGACCGACCCGGCGAAAGACCCCGGGATACCGACCCACGCCTGGTCGAAGAACAGGAACGGCAGGTAGGTGAGCACTCCTTGGACGGCCAGGCTCCATGGCCACCACCGCCGCGCCAAGCGCCACGGGCCGGCGTGCACGATCTGGAGTCCGAGCAGAAGCACGAGGACGACGACAGCGGGCGCCTGGTACACCAGACCGTCGTGGTTGCCGATGGTGGCCACCACCGAGGCGATGAAGAAACCGGCAGCCACCATGACGACGATGCCCTGGGTGAGCCGCGAGAGCGGGTCGCTGCGCCCCGACGGTGCCCGGTGGCGGTCAGCGTCGGGTCGGTGTGCGCTGTAGTCCAATGCGAGCTCCCGGTGGACGACTTGGGATGCCGGCACGTGCAGGGCGCGCCACCCACACACGGCGCGCCCCCCACACGCCGCCCGCAAGCATAGTTCCCGTCGGCAACCCTTAGTTGACACTCCGTCAACAAAGGTGGGAACGTCCACGGCCGAACCTTCCGGGCGACTCCGCGCCGCCGTGATCCGGAGCGGGCGCACTTCGGAGACGTTCGCATTCTTCGCACATTCCCTGCTCGTCGAATGTCTCCGCGCCGCGCGATCCCGTTCCAACGGTTCGGTCGCAGGACCTCACGACAACATCGTGTCCCGATCGCGGTTCCCACCGCCGGGGACGCCGGGGGCGTCGGGGGCGGCCCGAGGATGCCGAGCAGGCCGGCCGGCGAACCGGCCGAGAACGGACCGGCGCGCGTACCGCGCGGCTGACGGACCCGCCACGCCCTCCGAGACGCTCAGCGCGACTCCGGCGAAGCGCCCGTTTGCGCCCGCTTTGGGTGGACCGGCCCCGCGTCGTGATTGAGTGGGGCCATGAACCAGCAGACGACTCCCGGTCCGTTCCGCGTCGGCCTGATCGGCTACGGTCTGGCCGGCTCCGCCTTCCACGCTCCGCTGATCGCCAGCACGCCGGGGCTGCGGCTGGACGCCGTGGTCACCGCCAACGCCGACCGGCGCGCGCAGCTGGCGCGCGAGCACCCCGGCGCCCGCGCCGTGGACACCCCCGAGCAGCTGCTCTCCGATCCGGACGCGCTCGACCTGGTCGTCATCGCCTCTCCCAACCGCACCCACGCCCCGCTCGCCCACGCCGCGCTGCGGGCCGGCCTGGCGACCGTGGTGGACAAGCCGCTGGCCGGCACCGCCGCCGAGGCGCTGGAGCTGTGCCGGCTCGCCGAGGAGCGGGGCGTGCTGCTCTCGGTCTTCCACAACCGCCGCTGGGACGGGGACTTCCTCACCGCGAGCCGGCTGGTGCGCGGTGGCGCGCTCGGCCGGGTGCACCGCTTCGAGTCCCGCTTCGAGCGCTTCCGCCCCAAGCCCAAGCCGGGCTGGCGCGAGCTGGCCGACCCGGCCGAGGTCGGCGGCACGCTGTACGACCTGGGCAGCCACCTGGTCGACCAGGCGCTGACCCTGTTCGGTCCGGTCGAGACGGTGTACGCGGAGATCGACGTCCGGCGCGACGGCGCGGTGGTGGACGACGACGCCTTCCTCGCCCTCACCCACGCCTCCGGCACCCGCTCGCACCTGTGGACCAGCGCCATCACCCCGCTGATCGGCCCCCGGCTGCGGGTGCTCGGGGACACCGCCGGCTACGTCAAGCCCGGCATGGACCCCCAGGAGGCCGACCTTCGGGCGGGCCTGCGCCCGGACGGCACCCGCCCCTGGGGCGCCGACCAGCCGTCGCACTACGGCACCCTCGGCACCGACGAGTCGGCGATCTCGCTCCCGACCGACCCGGGCGACTACCCCGCCTTCTACGCGGGCATCTCCGCCGCCCTGGCCACCCCGGGCACTCCGCCCCCGGTCGACCCGCGCGACGCGGTGGCCGCCCTCGCCGTGCTGGAGGCCGCCCGCGCCTCCGCCGCCACGGGGACGGCCGTCCGGCTGGGCTGAACGGCCCGCCCGGACCGATCGAAGACCTCCTCGACCTGCCGCCACGCCATCAGGGACACCATTCCTAAGATGATGAGATGAACAGTCAGCGGGGGCGGCAGATCGACATCGAGGAGCGCCGGCGGCGCCAGCAGGCGTGGTCCGCCGAACAGCGGACCCGCGAGAAGGAGTTCGACCAGCGCCTGAAGGCCCGGCAGGCCGAGGACCGCGAACTCCAGGCGAGCCTGTCGGTCACGAAGGAGCGGAAGGCCTGGGCCCGCGGCGAACGGGGCGGGTCGATCGGCCACATCGAGGCGACCGGGCCCGACGCCGTACCCGTACGGATCGCGGTGGTGTGGCTCGGACGGTTCGGGGCCACCGCCAAGCGACTGGACAACCACGACCCGTTCCGGCACATCGCCGGCACCCCGGACAGCGTCGAGGGAATCCTCCTGCTCGTCCCGCTCGCCGCCCTCGTCGGCCTGAACGTCGGAATCCGCTGGCTCGTCCTGCGGCTGCTCGGCCGCCCGCTGTGGGCCGTCGCCGCCAAGGCGGGCAGCGACCGGGGCGAGCGCGGCGGCAACACCGTCCTGCTGCGCACCCGCCACCGGGCGCGGGCCCTCACGTACGCGGCCGCGCTGGCCGACCGGGTCGAGCGGGACGGAACGGCCGCCCTCACACCCCGATGACCTCCACCGCCGATCCCAGCCCCCGGAAGTCCGCCACGTTGCGGGTGTACAGCGGCAGCCCGTGGGCCGAGGCGACCGCGGCGATCATCAGGTCTATCCGGCGCGGACGCGGCTGCCGGCCCGCGGCGATGGTGAGGGTGACCAGCGTCCCGTAGCGGGCCGCGGCCGCCGCGTCGAAGGGCAGCGGGTCGAAGTCCGCCATCGCCGCGCCCAGCACCTCCAGCCGGGCCGCCCGGCTGGCCGGGTCCCGGGCCATCGACACGCCCTGCTGCAACTCGGCGAAGGTGATCGCGGTCAGCTCCGGCACGGCCGGCAGGTCGGACGCGTTGAGCAGCGCCAGGTCGATGTAGACGCAGGTGTCCAGCACCCCGGCCGGCCGCCGCCGGGACGCTCTGCGGCGCTCAGCCACGTCGCCGCTCGAACGGGTCGTCGCCGTCGTCCCCCACCAGCTCCTCGGGCCCGAAGTACTCCTCGGCCTCCTTGCGCATCTGCTGGTAGTCCACCCGCGGCAGCTTCACGTGCCGCGCCACCAGCTCCTCCGCCGTGAGCCGTCGCCGCCCGGACACCGGTCGCAGCTCCGCGACCTCGACCCCGTTCCTGGTGATGTGGAAGGTCTCCCCCGCCTCCACCGCGTCCATCACCGCGGCGGAGTTGTTCCGGAACTCCCGCTGGGTAATCGTCTTCATCCCTCCAAGGTAGCCCCGCGTAGCACCCTCGGCTACGGCCGTGCGAGCAGAAGAAGAATGCCCCGCGGAAACGGGAACTCGGCGGCCCCCTGGATCGTCCTGCCTTTACGTCCGGGACTAAGACGCCGAGGGGGGAGCCCGCCGTGACCATCGTCGCGATACTGCTGGGCCTGCTCCGGGTGCTGACCGGGGAGCTGGTGGCCGACAGTGGGACGCTGGCGTCCGTCGCCACCGTCGCGGCCGTGGCCCTGGTGGCCGGGACGGTCGCCGGGGCGCTGGCCGGGGCGCGACTGCTGGGGGCGCGGGCGCCGGCGACGGTGCGCAGCGGGATGCTGCGTCGCCGGGCGTTCGGTACGGCTTTCCTCCCGCAGCGTGATCCGGACGCCCGGGGCAGGCGTCGCCCCAGGGCGCCGGGAGCGGCCCCGGCGGCCGCGTGAGCCCGTGAAGTCCGTGAATCCGTAAGTCCGAAGTCCGTCACGGCTCCCGCGCGGCCGTCCTCCGTCGATCACTCGTGTCCCGAGACCCCGGAGGGCTCGCTCCACCATGTCCGTTCTCGCTGTTCTCGACCCTGCCGTCGCCGTCGCGCACGCCGTGGTCGCCGCCATCGCCCACGTCCTGCCGACCGCGTCGGCCATCGTCCTGTTCACCGTCGCCGTCCGGCTGGCGCTGCACCCGCTGGCGCGGGCGGCGGCGCGCGGGGAGAAGGCCCGGGCCACCCTGGCCCCGAAGGTCGCCGAGCTGAACCGGAAGTTCGAGGACCGCCCGGAGAAGCTGCGGGAGGCGATGGCCGAGCTCTACCGGAAGGAGCAGGTCTCGCCGTTCGCGGGGTGCCTGCCGATGCTGGTGCAGATTCCGTTCTTCTCGGTGATGTACCGCCTGTTCACCACCCCGAACGACCTGCTGGACCACACCCTGTTCGGGGTGCCGCTCGGTCTGCACGTCTCGGGCGCGCACGGCGCCGGGCAGTGGGCGGTGTTCGGGGTGCTGTTCGCCGGGCTGGCGGCGGTCGGGTGCGTCAACTTCCGCCGGGCCCGACGCGCGGCGGCGGCCGCGGCCACCAAGGCCGAGGCCTCCGCGGGAACAGGGACCAAGGCGGCGCGGCCCGCCCCGCAGCCGGGGGCGGCTCTGCTGCCGTACCTGTCGTTCGGGTCGGTGCTGTTCGCGGCGCTGGTGCCGGTGGCCGCCGTGCTCTACCTGCTGACGGCCGGGGTCTGGTCGGCCGCCGAGCGGGCCTGGCTGTACCGGGACGGGACGCCGGTTCCGGCCGCCGCACTGGTGGGCTGACCCGGCACCGGACGCGTCAGGACACCGAACGCGTGGGGACACCGAACGCGTCAGGACACCGGACGCGTCAGAAGTGGCGCAGCAGTTCGGGGAAGGCCCCGAGCTGCAGCGTCGCCTCGTCCGGGCCGAGTTCCACGTGCTCCAGCACCCAGGTGTGCTCGTGCGGGATGAAGACGGTGCGCAGCCCGGCCCGGCGGGCGGGGGCGATGTCCGACTTGGGCGAGTTGCCGATCATCCAGGTGCGGCCCGGGTCGAGGTCGAGCTCGGCGGTGAGCTGCCGGTAGGTGTCGACCGACTTCTCGGCGACGATGTGGACGCCGCGGAAGTGGTGGTCGATGGCGGACTCGGCCACCTTGCGCCGCTGCTCGCCCTGGTCGCCCTTGGTGAGCAACAGCAGCTGGTGGCGGTCCGCCAGGGCGGCCAGGGTGTCCGCGACGCCTGCGATCAGTTCGATGTTCCGGCTGGTCAGCGGGGTGAGCAGTTCGTCGATCCGGGCCTGGTCGGCCGCCGTGGGAGCGCTGCCGCCGAGCCGCTGGAGGCAGTCGGCGAGGCTCTGCCGGAAGACGGTGGCGCCGTAGCCGAGGGTGGCGGAGTTGCCGGCCTCGATCTCGTTCAGCAGGGCCCTGGTGCTCTGGTGCTCGGCCGGGGCGGCGACCCAGTCCAGGAAGCCGTCGATGACCCGCTCGAAGAGGACGTTGTTCTCCCAGAGCGTGTCGTCGGCGTCGAAGATCAGGATCTGGTCGGTGTGCATCCGGTGCGTCTCCAACGGATTCGAGGGGGTTCAGGGGAGCAGCAGGGGAGCGGCCCGGTCGAGGGTCTCACGGAGGTTCTCCTCGGTGGTCCGCCGCTTGGCGTCCGCGACGGTCAGCCACTCCAGCGGGGAGGCCGGGTTCTCCGGGCGGGCCGATTCCGGGGTGTCGGTGGCCAGCAGGAAGCGCAGGTCGGCGTGCTCGTGCGCGGGCTCGGTGGGCGAGGCGGGGACGGGCACCACGGCGACGTGGACGAGCGCCGGTCCGGGCCACGGGGTGAGGTCGGTCAGACCGGTCTCCTCCAGGCCCTCGCGCAGGGCGATGTCCAGCGGCCGGGTCTCCCCCGGGTCACCGTGACCGCCGACGTGCAGCCAGGCCTGCTGGCGGACGTGCCAACGCAGCAGGACGCGGCCGGTCGGCGGGTGGACGATCAGCGCGGAGGCGGTGAAGTGGAGCGGGAAGGTGCCCCTGCCCCAGGCGTCGGCGACGTCGAGGAGCCGGCGGGCCCGCTCGTGGTCGGCGGTCTCCACCGGGCCCCGCGGGCGGTGGTCGTCCAACAGTCGGGCCAGGTCGGGGCCGTACGACGGGCCACCCGTGGTCACCATGGGTCTGCTGCTCCTCGTTCCGCTCCGGGCCGCGCGGAGCCTTTCAACCGGCGCGCGGAGGCGGGCGGTTGGGGAACGCGGCGGTCGAGCCCGGGGCCTTCGGGTTCCGGCGAACCCGCGCAGCCTAGCCCGGGGGCGCTCGGGGGCCCACCGGTTTTCGCCCGGGTTCCATCCGGGTTCCGCCCGGGTTCCGCCCGGGTTCCGCCCGGGTTCCGCCCGGGTTCCGTCCGGGTTCCGTCCGGGCGCGGGAATGCCGGAGCGTCGGCGCCGGGGGGCACGAGGCGCGGGACGCGAGGCGCGGGCTCGACGGACGTTCCACCGGAGGACATCCGCCGTACCACCGGCGGCATACCGGCTGGTCCGGGCGTTTCCCCGGAGGCCGTAGCCTGTGGTGATCGTTTCGGGACAGGTGGAAGGATTCGTCATGGTGGCTGCTCCGGCACTCGCCGAGCTGCGCGAGGTGTGCCAGCCGCAGGCAAAGATCCAGAGCCGCAACGGCGAGCACTGGGCGGGCAGGCTGTACATGCGGGCGGTCTCGCTGCGCACCACCCGGCAGCTGGTACGCACCTCGGTGTCGCCGAACACCCTCACCTGGGTGATGGTGGTGTGCGGGGTCGGCGGCGGCGCGGCCCTGCTGATCCCCGGTCTGACCGGGGCGGTGCTGGCCGTCGTGCTGTTCCAGCTGTTCCTGCTGTTCGACTGCGTGGACGGCGAAGTGGCGCGCTGGAAGCGCCAGTTCAGCATGGCCGGGGTGTACGTGGACCGGCTGGGCGCCTACCTGGCGGACGCCGCGCTGATGATCGGCGCGGGCGTCCGGGCGGCGCGCGGCGGGTCGGAGCTGTGGGTGTCGGCGGGCCTGGCCGCCGCGCTGGGCGTGGTGCTGCTCAAGGCCTCGACGGATCTGGTGGACGTGGCCAGGGCCCGCAGCGGGCAGCTCCCGGCCACCGAGGAGTCGACCCAGCCGCGCTCCCAGGGCATCGCGACGGCCCGCAAGGTGGCCTCGCTGTTCAAGATCCACCGGGTGACCAACGGCATCGAGGCCTCGCTGGTGCTGCTGGCGGCGGCCGCGGTGGACGCGGGGCTCGGCAACCTGGACGCGACGCGGTGGACGCTCGTGGGGATCACGGTGATCACCTGGGGCATGGTGGTCGCCCACCTGGCGTCGATCCTGTCCTCCTCCCGGCTTCGCTGAACCGAGGAGCGCCCTCGCCGCTCGCGCGTGCCCCGCGTGGGAAGTCGACTCCACCGACTTCCCACGCGGGGCACGTCACTTCACCG
>NZ_JBHUAF010000169.1:0-17250 GCF_042789895.1 Kitasatospora sp. NPDC056783 | reverse complement strand
GGCCCGGGCCGTCGCGAAGCCGGGGTCAGGGGGTGGTGCACACCGCGGTCGCCCGGATGGACTCGGTGACGGTGTTGGTGTTGGTTCCGCGCACGACCCAGACGCTGCCGCTCGGGTAGGAGTCGGTGAAGAAGATCCGGAACGCGCTGGTCTGGCCGCCGCCGCCGGTGGGCACCTCGCCGGAGGGACAGGCCACGGTGGCGAACCCGTTCGCCCCCGGGGCGACGTCGACGAAGTCGCCGAAGACCTGGTCGTGGGCGGCCAGCAGCGAGGGGCCGGCGGCGGCCGGGTCGCCCGGGACGACGACGGCCGGCTTGGCGGTGGGCCGGGTGGCGGGCTTGTTGTCGGCGACGGCCGCGGTGCTCGCGGCCAGGACGCCGACGGTGGCGAGAACGGTCAGGACGATGGGCTTGGTACGGGCCATGGCGGCCTCCTGCGGGTTCGGGAAAGGTGCGGACTCGCCGCCGGGACAGCCCCCGGCGACGAGTCCGATGCGTACCCGAACCAAACCTTCCCGCCACTGGCGGACACGGCGTCGGCTACCCGGACGGCGCAACGCCGCCGCCCGGCCGGGCCAACCGCCGGGCCGACCCCCGGGCGGCCGGCTCCGACCGCCCGGCCGTCCCGCCCCAACCGCCGTACGGGAAGGCCGGGTTGGCCGGAGACCCGGGCGTGCGCCGTCAGGCGAAGAAGGGGGCCGTCAGCCACTTCCGGGGGACCCCGGGGTTCGGGTCGGCGAAGAAGCGCCGGCCCGCCGCGCACAGGTCGGCCCGGGTGAGGAACCCGGCGCCGCAGCGGTCGAGCCGGCCGAACTCCTCGACGGCGGCGGGGCCGGTGATGCTCCGCTCCTCCAGGTACCGCCGGAACCGCGCCTTGCCGACCCGCCCGTCCCGGCCCGTGTCCATCAGGCAGTAGGCCGCGTCCGCGAACCGGGTGACGTGATCGGGGGTCGCGCCGGGCGCGCTCCCGGCGGCCCTGCGGCCGGCGTCCGCGAGGAACTCGCCCCGCAGCACCCGGCCCCCGCGGTCCAGGCCGGCGTCCCGCAGGGCCGCCCAGAGGCCGTCGAACTCCTCCTCCACCAGCCGCCGTTGCGGCTCGGCGCCGGTCTGCCGGTCGATGACGCGCCGGAAGTCGCCCCAGGTGATCGCGCCGTCGAGATCGGCGTCGATGGTGTCGAACAACTCCCGGACCCTCTGCTGGTACGCCCCCACGGCCGCCATCTTCTCTCCGTCCCCACGGTCATTGGCATGTGCAACTCACCGAGGAACCTAACCCATGGCCGTCCGGGGACCGCCGCTTTCCGCCCCCGGCGTGTCAGGCCGGCCGGCGTACCCCCCGTGCAGGAGAACGGGCGGGGCACGGCGGCCGGTTCGACGCCGGCCGGCCCGCCCGGCCGTCGGGCCCGCCCGCCGTCAGACGCCGCCCCGGGCGGCCACCGGGTCGGTGACTCCGCCGGGCGAGGCCTCGCCGCCGACGTCCCAGCCGGCCAGGCGGGCCGCGGGCTGGTAGACGGACTCGAAGAAGTCGAGGACGACGGCCCGCGGGTCCTCGCGGCCGCGGACCTCGTCGTAGTCCAGGACGGCCAGGTGACTGCCGTTGCGTTCCATCCAGCTCGCGGCGGCCGGGCGCAGCGGGCTCTTCGCCAGGCCGTCGGGTTCGGGGGCGGCGTAGGAGTAGAAGGCGGGCCTGGGGACGGTGTCGTCGCCGAACCAGAAGCCGGAGCTGACGACTTCGCGGGAGTAGGCCTCGCGGGTCACCGGGTCGACGGTCGCCGGCTGGGCGGTCTCGCGGCCGGAGAAGCGGGTGACGGCGATGTCGAAGGTGTGCCAGAAGTGGTGGACGGGGCTGGTCTTGCCGCAGAAACGGGCGGCGAACTCCTCCAGGAGCAGGGCGACTTGGCCGAGGACCTGCCAGTAGCGGTTGACCCAGAACGGGTCGTAGGCGGCGTGTTCGGTGTCGTCCGCGAAGGGGCGGGCGGCGTCGGGCAGGTCGAAGGGGTGGGGGTGCGGGATGTCGACGGTCACGCCGATGGCGGCGAGGGCGTCGAGGGTGGCGCGGTAGAAGGTGGCCACGGACTGTCCGGTGAGCGGGAAGGAGGCCCTTCGGCCGTCCGAGGAGCAGACCAGCAGGCGGTGGTCGACGAAGTCGAAGTCGACGCAGAAGGTCCCGCCGCCGTCGGCCGTGGCCATCGGGCGGGTGGTGATGCCGCGCCCGGTGAGGTGGTAGGGGACGTTCCACCAGTGGTTGCGCCGGGCGCTGTGGGCCAGGCGGACCTTGCCGACGATCTGGGCGAAGCGGTGCAACGTCTCCTTGGAGTCCCGCCACTGGGCCAGCGGGATCGGGGGGAACAGCTCCATGGGGCCACGCTAGGCCCGTGGGGGTGCTCGCGCATCCGCTCCCCCGCCGCTCCCCCGCCGCCCGGGCGGCCCCTCGGCGGGTGGGCCGGGGCGGCGGGCCGCGGGGGCGTCCGGCCCGGTTCAGTTGGCCAGGCTGAAGTCGCCGCCGACGGGGGCGGCGAGCTCGTCGATGCCGGTGAGGGTGGCGGGGGTGGCCACCGGGGTGGTGCTGTCGGTGGTGGTGCCGTCGCCGAGCTGGCCGGAGCCGTTGTGGCCCCAGGAGTGCACGGTGCTGTTGCCGGACAGGGCCATGGTGTGCTCGCGGCCGGCCGCCACCGTCCGCACGCCGCTCAGGCCGGGGACGGTGACGGGGGTGACGCGGAAGACGGTGGTGCCGTCGCCGAGCTGGCCGGAGGTGTTCTGGCCCCAGGCCTTGAGCCGGTTGTCGCTGTCGGTGACGGCGAGGCTGTGGTTGGCGCCGGCGGCGATCTGGGTGACGCCGCCGCTCCAGGCGCCCTGGGTGGTGACGGGGGTGAAGCGGTGGATGGTGGTGTTGTCGCCGAGCTGGCCGGTGGCGTTGTAGCCCCAGGCCTTCACGGTGTTGGCGGTGCCCGGCGCTCCGGCCAGGGCGAGGCTGTGGTTGGCGCCGGCGGCGATGCGGGTGATCCCGGTCAGGCCGGTGACCTGGGCGGGGGTGCCGCGGCTGGCCGAAGTGCCGTCGCCGAGCTGGCCGTTGAGGCCGTGGCCCCAGGCCCAGACGGTGCCGTCCTCGCGCAGGGCGAGGCTGTGGTGGAGGCCGGCGGCGATGGCGACGACCTTGTGGAGGCCTTCGACGCGTACCGGGACGTTGCTGTCGGCGCTGCTGCCGTCGCCGAGCTGGCCGTGGGTGTTCTGGCCCCAGGCCATCACGGTGCCGTCGGCGAGCAGGGCGAGGCTGTGGGCGCCGCCGGCGGCGATGTCGGTGGTGGTGGTGAGGCCGGCCACCCGGCCGGGGGCGTTGTGGCCGAACACCGAGCCGTCGCCGAGCTGGCCCGAGCCGTTGACCCCCCAGGAGCACACGGTGCGGTCGGCCAGCAGGGCCAGGCCGTGGCCGAGGCTCGCTCCGGCGCCGCCGGCGGCGATCTTCACCACCTCGCTGCCGGTGAGTCCGAGGACGGTGGTGGCCGTGGTGCGCAGGTCGGCCCGGGTGCCGTCCCCGAGCTGGCCGGAGCGGTTGTTGCCCCAGGACTTCAGGCGCTTGTCTGCCATGCGTCGATGCCTCTTTACTCGTACGACAATAATCCAAATCGCCGGTACACCAGCCCAGTTGACGACCGCACGATCATGGACCGACGCTAACGAGGCGCCCGCCACCGGCACGGGAAACGGCGCGGCCCGCCACCCGATCGGGTGACGGCGCCGGGTTCCGGGTCCCTCCGGCCCGCTCCCTCGGCCCGTTCCCGGGCCGGGTTGTCACACCCGTCGCCTAGCCTGCCCGCGAGGAGGTGGGTGATGGGCGACACGGGTGACACGGGTGGCACGGGCCGGCTGGTGGTGGCGGTGCAGGTGTCGGCGGACGGCTTCGTGAGCAGCGAAGTGCCGGGCGCGGACTGGCAGTTGTGGGACTGGGGGCCGGACTGGCCGTGGAGCGCGGACCTTCGGTCCTCGTTCAACGCGCTGCTGGCGGGGGCCTCGGGCATCCTGCTGAGCCGTCCGATGGCCGACGAGGGGTACCTGGGGCACTGGGAGCGGATGGCCGCCCTGCACCCCGGCGACGGGGACTGGGACTTCGCCCGGGCGATCGGGGCGCTGCCGAAGTCCGTGCTCTCCCGCGCCGGCCGGCCGCGGCGGCGATGGCCGCGCACCGAGGTGCTCACCGGGGAGCTGGCGCGGACGGTGGCGCGGGCGAAGGAGGCCGCGGGCGGGCCGCTGCTGTGCTTCGGGGGCGCGGGGCTGGTGTCCTCGCTGCTGCGCGAGGGACTGGCCGAGGAGCTGCGGCTGTTCGTCAACCCGGGGTTCGCGGGGGCGGGCGCCCGGGTGTTCGGGCCGTGGCTGGTGGAGCACGGCCTGCGCTTGGACACGGTGTCGGCGTACGACTGCGGGGTGGTGGAAAGCCGCTGGTCACAGGGGTAGCCGGGGCGCGTCCGTCCGCCGGGGGCCTGCTACGATCCGCGTCTTGCCGACGAGTGGATCAAGGAGTGCGGCGGTGGAGCGGGAACGCGTGGAGCTGGTGTACGAGCTGACGGCCGGGGACCTGCGCGAGTCCTTCGCCGCGCAGGTGCGGCACACCGTCGCGGGCCGGCTGGCGCGGCTCGTGCCGTGGGCGATCGCCGGCTTCTCGGCGCTCGGGTGCGTGCTGAGGGCGGCCGGCGGCGAACTGGAAGCCGGGGACGTGGTGGTGACCGTCGCGCTGGTGGCACTGGCGCTGTTCCTGCCCCGCTGGCAGCTGGCCTCGGCGTGCCGGCGGGCGGCCCGGCGCGGCGAGCGCCGGGCGGTGGTGGACGGCGGCGGGCTGAGCGTCACCGACAGCCGCGGCGGCAACGCCCTGCCGTGGACGAAGCTGACGCGCTTCATGGAGACCGAGCGCCTGTTCGTGCTGCTGGGCCGCGGCGGCAACTGCTTCGTCGCGCTGCCCAAGCGCGCGGCCGCCGACCAGGGGGCGCTGCGCGCCCTGCTGGAGCGGCACACCTCCGCCGGTGGCGCGGCGCCTTCGGCCGCCCACGCCGAATAGACGCCCCCGGGCCGCTACGCCGCGCCGAAGTGCCGTTCGGTGTCGGCGATCAGCGTGCGCAGGAACGCCGCCCCGGGCGCGCCGGCCAGGGCCGCGGGGCGGCGCAGCAGCGGGTTCGGCTCGTAGGCGAAGGTCCAGGTGAGGCGGGTGCCGCCGGACGGGAGGGGTTCGAGGAGGCAGTCCTCGCCGAAGCGCCGGTACGGCGGCAGGCTCGCCTGGGTGGCCTGGAAGGCGTGCCGGGTGCCCTCGTCCCAGTGGATGAACTCCTCGCGCAGGCGCAGCGTGCCGAGCGCGGTGACCTGCCGGGTGGTGCCCACCCCGTGCGGGGCCGGGGAGGTGTGGCGGACGACCGCGCCGCCGTCCTCGTGGCGGCGCAGGTCGAGGACGCGGGTGGCCTCGGTGGTGCGGGCGGTGTCGTCGGCGGGGTGGGCGCGGTCGGTCATTCGTGCACGGCAGTCCCGGCGTCCGGCGACGGGTGCGGGCGGGCCGTCAACGCGGGGCGCTCCTCCGTTCGGGTGAGGGTGGGGGCGGGGCGGGCCACGTGCGGGGCGGGGTGGGGGGTGCGGTGGCGGCCGGGCTCGGTCCGGGCTCTCCATAATCGCGTGGGTGATCACATCCTGTGACGAAGCGGTGGCCCGGTTGCGGGCCGTGCCCGGGCTGTCCTGCTGCCCCCGTCCTCTGTTCGCGCTGCCCCTGCTGCGCAGCGGCTGTGTGGCCGAGGTGCTGAGCGTGGAGGGCCCGGACGCGGGCTGGGCGGGCGAGTTCGGGCCGGGCGGGAGCGGGCCGGGCGGGTCCGGGGCGCGGTTCCACGCGCTGGAGCCGCATTCCCTGGTGCGCGACAACACCTCGCTGGGGGCGGGCGTCGACGAGGTGCTGCGCCGGATCGCCACCACCGGCGGCGCGGGCGGCGGCTGGCGGGGCCGGACGCTGGCGCTGCTGCCCTACACCGCGATGAAGGCCGAGTGGCGCGCGGCACTCGAGGCGCTCGGCACCCGCCTGGTGGAGCCGCCGCCGATGCCGGCGATGCCGGTGCTGGGCGACAAGCGGGTCCAGCGCGCGTGGCTGCGCTCCACGGGGGCGGTGACCCCGCCCGACGCGGTGGTGCCGGCGCTCGACCACCGGGAGCTGCGCCGGCGCTTCGGCGGGCGCTACGTGGTGCAGGCGCCGCTGGGCTCCGGCGGCAAGGGCACCCACCTGGTCTCCGGGGAGGACGGCCTGCCTCCGATCCGCCGGGCCGGCGGCGGGCCCTGGCTGGTGAGCGGCTACGTCGAGGGCCCGGCGGTCAACCTGCACGTCCTGGTGTCGGCGGACGGCACGGTGCGGCTGCTGCGCCCCTCGGTGCAGCTGACCCGTGTCGAGGGCGTCGGCGCGCCCTTCGGCGCCTACTCCGGCTGTGACTTCGCCGCTCCCGCCCTGCTGGCGCCGCTGCCCCTGGCCCGGGCCGATTCCATGGCGCGGCGCGTCGGCGAGGCGCTGGCGGCGCTCGGCTACCGCGGGCTGTTCGGCGCGGACTTCGTCCTGGACGGCGACCGGCCGGTGCTGCTGGAGCTCAACTGCCGCATGCAGGGCTCGACCTGGCTGCTGGGCGAGGTGGAGTCGGCCGAGGGCGCGCTGCCGTCCGCGCTGCGCCACATGCTGGAGCTGTACGGGCACGTCACCGGCGGCGAGGGGCGCACGGACGCGGCGGGCGCCGCGCAGCTGGTGGTGCGGCACAGCGGCCCGACGGCGCGGGTGGCGGGCGCGCCCGGCGGCGGGCTGCACCGGCTCAAGGACGGCCGGCTCCGGCACTGCGGCGCCGGGTTCGGCCTGCTGGAGTGCGGCCCCGACGACTGCGTGCTCCTCCAACTGCCCTCCCCCGGCATGGTGGTGCGCCCGGGTGTGCCGCTGGCGCGGATCGTCGCCCGGCGCTCGCTGACCACCCCCGACGGCACCGCGCTCACCGAGGGCGGGCGGCGCCTGGTGCGGGCGCTGCGCGCGGGTTTCACGCTGGAGGCCCTCGAACCCGCCCTGCCGTGCTGAACGCCGCTCCGGACGCCGCGCGGGGCGCCGCGCTGTACGTGCGTGCCGCCCGCCCCGGCGACCTGCCCCGGCTGGCCGCCCTGCGCGCGGAGGCCGCCGCCTGGATCGCCCTGGAGCACGGCTCGGCCCAGTGGTCGTCCCCGTACGACCCCGAGCGGGGGCTCGCGCTGATCGCCCGCGGCGCGACCGTGGTGGCGGCGCTGGAGCCGCGCGGCGAGGCCGTCGCCACCGTGACGATCCGCCCCACCGGCAGCCCCCGGCTCTGGAGCGTGGAGGAACTGGCCTGCCCGGCGCGCTACTTGAGTTCGTTCACGGTCGACCGCCGGCATGCCGGGCGCGGCGTCGGTGCCCGGCTGGGCGACTGGGCCGCCTGGCGGGCGGGGCGCTCGGGCGCCCGGGTGCTGCGGGTGAACGTGTGGAGCGACAACGCCGCCCTGCACGCCTACTACCGCGCGCGGGGCTGGCGTTGGGTGCGCACGGCGCCCGGCAGCCGCAGCGGCGCCCTGTTCGAGCGCGCCACCGCGGCGGTGGCGCCGGCGGGGGTGCGCGAGGCGGGCGGGCTGCGGGTGTAGCGGGGGCGGGGAGGGCGGCGGCCCGGGCGGCCCGGCCCTCGGCGCGCGGGGCGGGCGGGCGCGCCCCTGACGGATGTCAGGGACCGCCCCGGGCACGGGATTCCTAGGCTGACGGGCACCGGACGGCGAGCGGCCGGCCGGTCCCGTACCAGCCGAGGGAGCACCACCATGCGCAGGATCACCCACGCCGTCGCCGCCCTGGCGATGGCCGCCGCCGCCCTGACCACGACGGGGGCCGGCGAGGCCCTGGCCGACGACTGGGCGGGCTGCCCGTCCGGCGCGGTCTGCGTCTACCCGCAGGACCAGGACCCGGCCGTCTCGCCCAGCGACGTCTACTGGAGCTACGGCGCGCACCGGCTGAGCAACCAGTACGGCAACCACTGGGTGCTCGACAACCAGACCGGCGGCGCGCACGCCCGCCTGTGCCGGGGCTCGGGCGGCACCGACTGCGTCTACGACATCGCGGCGCAGCGCGGCGTCTACTACGACCTGGGGCCGGTCAACTCGATCACCCTCGACCGCCCCTGACGCACCGCCGGGGACGAGCGGGGGGCGCCCGCCGCACGGGGGAGCGGCGGGCGCTCCCGTCCGCGTGCGCCCGGAGGGCCGGGGAGCCGCCTCGGGGCGTCCGCGGCGTGTTCACGAAGATAACGAGTGGTGATGGATTCCCGGCAGTACGGTTTTACTTATTGACGGCATGTACGCGCCCAAGGTTGACTCCCCCCACCCCGCCGCGACGCCGCGGCGACCCCAGGGAGAGGTATCCGATGAACGCCGCACTGCGTCGCGCCCTCGTCTCCGCCGTGGGCCTCGCGCTGACCCTGTCCATGACCGCCGCCTGCGGCAAGGCCGCCGGCGCCAAGGGCGACTCCTCCTCCGCCGCCGGCGGCGACCCGAACGCCATCGGCCTGCTGCTGCCCGAGAACGCCTCCTCCGTGCGCTACGAGTCCTTCGACCGGCCGTTCATCGAGGCCAAGGTCAAGTCCCTGTGCGCGTCCTGCAAGGTGCTGTACAACAACGCCCAGGGCAGCGCCGCCAAGCAGAAGCAGCAGTTCGACACCCTGCTCACCCAGGGCGTCAAGGTGATCATCCTCGACCCGTACGACGCCAAGTCCACCCAGGACTGGGTCCAGCAGGCCGCCGCCAAGGGGGTCAAGGTCCTGGCCTACGACCGCCTGGCCTCCGGCCCGGTCGCCGCCTACACCTCCTTCGACAACGAGAAGGTCGGCGAACTCCAGGGCCAGGCCCTGCTGGAGGCGCTCGGCCCGCGGGCCGCCGAGGCGAACATCGTCATGATCGACGGCGACGAGGCCGACCCCAACGCCGCGCAGTTCAAGTCCGGCGCGCACAAGGCCCTCGACGGCAAGGTCAAGAAGGTCGTCTACGAGCAGTCCGGCCAGTGGGACCCGGTCGTCGCCGGGCAGAAGATCTCCGCCGCCGTCACCGAGCTCGGCAAGAACGGCTTCCAGGGCGTCTACTCCGCCAACGACGGCATGGCCGCCGCCATCGTCACCCAGCTCAAGGGCGCCGGCATCAAGGTCCCCGTCGGCGGCCAGGACGCCGGACTCGACGCCATCCAGCGGATCGTGGGCGGCGACCAGGCGTACACCATCTACAAGGCCTACCGCCCGCTCGCCGAGACCGCCGCCGAACTGGCCGTCGCCCTGCTCCAGGGCAAGGACGTCAAGGCGATCGCCACCGACAGCGTCGACAGCGACACCGCCAGGAACATCCCGTCCAGGCTGCTGGACGCCAAGGTCGTCACCAAGGACGACATCGCCGCCACCGTCCTGGCCGACGGCCTCTACAAGGTCTCCGACATCTGCACCGCCGACTACGCCGCCGCGTGCGCCGCCGCCGGCCTCAAGTAGACCGTCCCCCAAGGTGGTTGTTCACGTGACAGGCGCACCCGTCCTGCAGCTGCACGGCGTCTCCAAGCGCTTCGGCGCCGTCCAGGCCCTCACCGACGTCGATCTCACCGTCCACGCCGGCGAGGTCCTCGCCCTCGTCGGCGACAACGGCGCCGGCAAGTCCACCCTCGTCAAGACCATCGCCGGCGTCCACCCCGTGGACGAGGGCACCCTCACCTGGCACGGCGAGGCGGTCCGCCTCGCCCGCCCCCAGGACGCCGCCGCCCTCGGCATCGCGACCGTCTACCAGGACCTCGCCCTGTGCGACAACCTCGACGTCATCGCCAACCTCTTCCTCGGCCGCGAGAAGCGCCGCCGCGGCCTGCTCGACGAGGTCGCCATGGAGCAGCACGCCCGCCGCCTGCTCGACACCCTCGCCATCCGCATCCCCGACGTGCGCACCCCCGTCGCCGCGCTGTCCGGCGGACAGCGGCAGGTGGTCGCCATCGCCCGCGCCCTGGTCGGCGAGCCGTCCCTGGTCGTCCTGGACGAGCCCACCGCCGCCCTCGGCGTCGAACAGACCGCCCAGGTCCTCGACCTGGTGGAACGGCTGCGCGAACGCGGTCTCGCGGTGGTCCTGGTCAGCCACAACATGGCCGACGTCCGGGCGGTGGCGGACACCGTCGCGGTGCTGCGCCTGGGCCGCAACAACGGCGTCTTCCCGGTGGCGGACACCACCCAGGAGCAGATCGTCGCCGCGATCACCGGCGCCACCGACAACGCCCACGCCCGCCGCCGGGCCCGGCGCGCCGACCACACCGAGGAGGCCGAGGCCGTATGAGCACCCCCGGAGCACCCGCCTCCCCCACCGCACCCGCCGCCGATCCGCGCCTTCAGCCGCCCGCGCGGGGCTGGGCCGAACACGCCCGGGCCGCGCGCCGGCGCCTGGCCTCCGGCGAACTCGGCTCGCTGCCGGTCGTCGTCGGCCTCGTCGTCATCGCCGTCGTCTTCCAGGCCGTCACCCACCACTTCCTCCAGGCCGACAACCTCACCAACATCACCCGCTTCATCGCCGGGCCCGGCCTGATCGCGGTCGGCGTCGTCTTCGTGCTGATCCTCGGCGAGATCGACCTCTCGCTCGGCTCGGTGGCCGGCGCGAGCGCCGCGATCACCGCCGTGCTGACGGCGCGCCAGGGCTGGAGCGAATGGGTGGCGATCCTCGCCGCCCTCGGCGCGGCCTGCGCCATGGGACTGCTGCACGGGCTGTTCTTCGCCCGCGTCGGCGTGCCCGCGTTCGTCGTCACGCTCGCCGGAATGCTCGCCTGGAGCGGCCTGCAGGAGTACGTGCTCGGCGACGGCGGCACCGTCAACAACCGCCACGAGGGCATCGTCGCGAGCCTGGACACCACCTTCCTCGGCGGCGGCGACATCGCCTACGCCTGGGGCCTGGCCGTCCTCGCCCCCGCCCTCTACCTCGCCGCCCGCCTGCGCACCGCCCGCCGCCGCCGCGCCGCCGGCCTCACCGCCGCGCCCGCCGCCGACAGCGCGCTGCGCGCGGCCGCCCTGGCCGTCCTCACCCTGGCCGCCGCCTACGCCCTCAACCAGGACCGCGGCCTGCCGCTGTCCCTGGTGGTCCTGCTCGGCGCCGTCCTGCTCACCGACTTCGTGCTGCGCCGCACCGGCTACGGCCGGCAGGTCTTCGCGGTCGGCGGCGGCGTCGAGGCGGCCCGGCGCGCCGGCGTCGACGTCGCCCGGGTCCGGATCTCGGTGTTCGTGCTCGCCGCGTTCCTGGCCGGCCTCGGCGGGCTGTTCTACGCCTCCCAGCAGGGCTCGGCGGACAAGCAGCTGGGCGGCGGCAACGTGCTGATGAGCGCGATCGCCGCGGCCGTCATCGGCGGCACCAGCCTCTTCGGCGGGCGCGGAAAGACCTGGTCGGCGCTGCTGGGCATCCTGGTGATCCAGTCCATCACCACCGGGCTGGACATGGTCCACGCCGCCCAGGCCATCCAGTACATGATCACCGGCGCGGTGCTGCTGGCGGCCGTCGTCCTCGACTCCGTCACCCGCCGCAGCCGCCGGGCGGGCGGCAGGTAGCGCGCGCCGCGCGGGAGGTCGGCGGGGCCGGCTTCCCGCGCACCCGGCTTGTCGCCCGGGACCGCGGCCGGGACCTGCCGTAGCCCGCTGCCGGTCGAGCGCACGGGAGGGGACGTGGGCCACGGGCGCGGGCGCCGCTCTCGGCGGGGGCGCCATGGGTGGGCGCCGCTACGTGGCCAGGGGCGTGCCCGGCGGGTACCGCGTCCGGGACGACCGGGGGCGCCGGTGGTGGGGCGACCACCACGAGCTCTGCCCCGACGGCCTCACCGCCGGACTGAACGGCGAGGCCGGCCCGCGGCGGCTCACCGCCCTCCTCAAGCGCCACCGGGCCCAGAAACGGCAGGACGGACGGGGCGCGGGACGGTACCGGCGGCGCTCCCGGGCGGACTCCTCGTCACCTGTCCACCGCCCGCTCGGCGAAGGGGAGCCGACGCACCGTGGACGTCCTCGGCGCCCACCGCGCCCTGCTCGGCGCCCTGCTGCCCGGCGAGCGGCGGACGGCGTCGCGGTCGCTTCGCCTCGACGGCTCGGACGGCTCGGACGGCTCGGACGGCTCGGACGAAGGATCACGCGAGGCCGGCGTGCTCGGCCTCGCCGCGGCCGAGTGCTTCGGTCGGCCGCGCACCGATGCCGGCCACCTCGCCGCGGAGGGCCGGTGGGCTCAACCGGTGCGGTGCTCCTGGCCGGTGGCCTGGGTGAGGCCCGCTTCGGACAGGAGGATCAGGGCGGTGGCGGAGAGTTCGCGCAGCCGTTCCTCCGGCAGCCGGCAGGCGGGGCCCGACACGCCGAGGGCGGCCACCACGCGGCCGTTCCGGGAGACCGGGACGGCCGCGCAGCACAGTCCGGGATGGTAGTCCTCCAGGTCGATGGCGTAGCCGTGTTCGTGCACCTCGCCGACCTTGTTCTTCCACCGGGCCCACTGCTCCGGCTGCTCGCGGGCGAGGCGCTGGGCGGACGCGGGGCTGAAGGCCAGGAGGACGTGCCCGATGGCCGTACCGAAGAAGGAGTCACGGCCGCCGACCGGTACGGCGAGCTTGAGTGGCTGCGGGGACTCGACGGTGTCGATGTAGACGTAGTCCCGCAGTGCCGGGACAGCCAGGTAGCAGGTCTCCGCGCTGATCGTGGCAAGCTTGCCGAGGATCGGGTTGACGAGCTCGCGCAGGCAGTCGTCGCTGCCGACCGACCCTCGGACGAGTTCCGTCAACCGCTCCGTGAGGACGTACCGGCCCGCGTTCGAGCGCTGGGTGACGTAGCCGAGCGACTCCAGGGTGGCGAGCAGGTTGTGCGCCGTACTGCGGGGCAGGCCGACGGACTCGGCCGCGTCGCTGAGCCGGGCGCCGTCGGGGGCGGCGCTGACCGCTTCGAGCAGCGAGAAGGCGCGGGCGACGGACTGTACGCGGTGGGGTCTCACCGAGTCGTGTTCCACCATACCGAAAAGTCCTCTTTCTTGGCTGGGCCCCATTCCCGCATGAGGATCAACCTGCTAGCGTCGTAGCGCGATGTGGAACCTGGTGCGAGAGAATGAACGTTCAGTTCAACATACCGGAAACATAGCGTTTACATCCTCTCAGTGACACCACGGCTTCGGGCAATACGCCGGACGATCAGAAGGTCAAGGGACAGCTGAGGGGGAAGCGTGCACGCCGTCAGTTCGAGGGGCGGGTCCGAACCATGGGCCGAGTCCGCGTCGTCGGTCGCCGCCGAGGTGGGGCAGGGGCTGGCCAAGCGGGTCGACCGGGTTGCGGTGAGCGCACTGCGGCGGGCGGACTCCCCCAGACGGTCTCTGGACCGGGAGCACATCGAGACCCTGGCCGGCCTTGACGAACCGTTCCGGCCGATCGTCGTGCGCGCCGGCACGATGGACGTGGTGGACGGCCTGCACCGCCTGGAGGCCGCGGTGCATCGCGGCGACCAGGAGATCGCGGTGCGCTGGTTCCACGGCGGGCCGCAGGAGGCGTACGTCTACGCCGTCCACGCCAATACCGTCCACGGCCTGCCGCTGTCGCTCGCCGAGCGCCGCACCGCGGCGGAGCGCATCCTCCTGACGCACCCCCAGTGGTCGGACCGTCGCATCGCCGCCGTCGCCGGCCTGTCCGCCCGCGCCGTGGCCGAACTCCGTGCCGCCCGGCAGCCGTCCGACGGTGCCACCGTGCGGGTGGGACGCGACGACCGGGCGCGCCCGCTCGACCCGCAGCGCGGGCGGGTGCTCGCCGCGCGGCTGCTGCACACCCAACCGGACGCCTCCTTACGGACCATCGCGGCCCAGGCCGGCATCTCGCCGGGGACGGTCCGCGACGTGCGCGCCCGGCTGAGCCGGGGCGAGCACCCCGTACCGGCGCGGCAGCGACGCGCGGCCAGGGAACCGAAGGCCGCGGCGGCGGCCCCGGGCGGCCTCCAGACGGTGGATCCCGCCGCTTCGCCGCCCGTGTCGGGCGATGCGGCGCATCCGCCGGCCGCGATCGATGCCTGCCCGGGCGCTCCCGTGCGGTTGCGCGCGGAGGCCCGGGCGAAGCGGCCGGGCCGGGAGGTCCCCACCGAGCTGTACGACATCGAGGCCACGCTCCGTTCGCTGCGCCGGGACCCGGCGCTCCGGTTCACCGAGGAGGGACGGTTCCTGCTGCGCACGCTGGAACCCCAACTGCTGCTCGCCGCCGAGCAGCAGCGGATCCTGCACCGGGTCCCCGGGCACGTCGCGCCGCGGCTGTCGGCGGCGGCCCGCGCCTACGCGGCGTCGCTGAACGCGTTCGCCGACCAGCTGGACTCCTGCGGCCGGCTGTCCCAGCTCCCGGCCGTCCGCGCGTTCTGACCACCCGGTGCTCCGACGGCGGGACAGCGGCCGGCTCACGCGGTACGGACGAAGTCGGAGACGAGGCCGGTGAACTTCTCCGGAGACTCGAAGGGGAACGCGTGCCCGCCCGGGACCCGGACGACGTCGGCGCGCGGGATGAGCTCCGCCATCCGGTCCTGGTGGGCGGGGGGTACGATCGCGTCGCCCTCGCCCGAGATGACCAGCGTCGGCGCGGTGACACGAGGCAGCAGGTGCTCGATGTCGACGCGGCGGCCCAGGTGCAGTTGCCGGCTCATGCCTTCGGGGCGGAACAGGGCGGCGAAGGCCGACACCTCGGCGTCGAGGGCCTCGGTGTTCCGGAACGGCGAGTCGTCCGTGGCGTAGGCGGTCAACAGCACCAGGCGGGCGAGGAGTTCGGAATCGGCCGTGACCAGGTCCCGCCAGAGCCCGAACTGGAGTGCCATGCGCGGATCGCTCCTGGCCCACCCCGCGTGCAGCACGAGCGAGCGGACGTGACGGCCGGAGGCGGCCGCCGCGGCGGCGGCCACGCAGGCGCCGAGGGAGTGGCCGACCAAGGCGAAGTCGTCGAGTCCGGCGTGGTCGGCGGCGGCGAGAACCTGCCGTGCCAGGTCCTCCACCGTCAGCGGGGCCCCGGAGTCGGTGGTCCCGCCGGAGCCGGACAGGAACGGGGCGACGACGGTGTGCCGCGGCCTCAGCTCCTCCATCAGCTCGGTGTAGTTGGCCTCCGGGGTGGCTCCGGTGCCGTGCACCAGGACGACCCCTGGGCCCGAACCGGTGCGCAGGTACTCGACGGTGCTCGGGCCGGTCGACAGGTCGGTGCGTACGTGGGGCACGGATGCTCCTTGCCGGCTGGAGGGGTGGACGGCGACGCCTCCGCACAGGAGGGAGGCGTCGCGCTGGTGGACGGCCCCGTGCCGCGGACGGCGACCGGGCGCGGGGCCGCGCGGGGGGACCCCCGGCGGGCGGCGCGCGGGTCAGCCCCGGGGCGCGGGCGCCGGGGCGCTCTCGGTGCCGGTCGCGGCCGCCGCCGTGACGGCGCCCGGCTTGCGGTCGCGGCGCTCCAGGCCCACCGAGACGGTCGCGAGCAGGATGCCGACCGTGCTGATGACGGCGCCCACCCAGTTGGGCGAGGTGTAGCCGAGCCCCGCGTCGATGGCGGCGCCGCCCAGCCACGCGCCCACGGCCGCCCCCAGGTTGAAGGCGGCGATGTTGGCGGCCGACACCAGGGTCGCCGGGCCGCCGGCCAGCTGCATGACCCGTGTCTGCAGCGGCGGGATGGTGCCGAAGCCGACACCGCCGAGAACGAGCAGGGTGATGACGGCGGTCACCTTGTTGTGCGCCGTGAACGTGAAGAGCAGCAGGACGAGGG
This sequence comes from Kitasatospora sp. NPDC056783, assembly GCF_042789895.1. Lineage (NCBI taxonomy): Bacteria > Bacillati > Actinomycetota > Actinomycetes > Kitasatosporales > Streptomycetaceae > Kitasatospora > Kitasatospora sp. NPDC056783. Next base: position 1,491 of record NZ_JBHUAF010000169.1, on the reverse strand, counting down.
CGAGCCCGATCAGCAGGGTGAAGATGGTGGCGGTCAGGGCGCGGTCGGCGGCCTTGCCTCCGAGGTAGTTGCCGGCGACGAGCCCGAGCCCGTACAGCGCGAGCAGCCAGGTGATGCTGCCCGGGGAGAACCCGGCCACCTCCGTCATCATGGGCGCGACGTAGGTGAAGGAGGCCAGCAGGCCGCTGAAGCCGATGGCGGTGACGGCGAGCCCCAGCCACACCTGCGGCTTGCGGAAGGCGGCCAGTTCCGCCCGCAGGTTGGTTTCCTCGGCCACTCCTTCACCGGGCACCAGGGTCGCGATGCCGATCAGGCCGACCACGCCGAGGACGACGACGCCCCAGAAGGCGGAGCGCCAGCCGAAGTGCTGGCCGAGCATCGTGCCCATGGGCATGCCGAGCACGTTGGCGAGCGTCAGACCGGTGAACATCAGGGAGATCGCGCCGGCCTTCTTGTCCGGGTTGACCAGGCCCGCCGCGACGACGGAGCCGACACCGAAGAACGCGCCGTGGCACAGCGCCGACAGCACGCGGCCCGTCATCAGCAGCGCGTACGTGGGCGCGAGCGCGGCTACCAGGTTGCCCACGATGAAGAGCATCATCAGACCGATGAGCAGGTTCTTGCGGCGCATCCGCGTCGTGGCGGCGGTGAGCACGGGAGCGCCGACCACCACACCGAGCGCGTAGCCGGTCGTCAGCAGCCCGGCCGTGGGGATGGAGACGTCGAAGTCTCCGGCGACTTCGGGCAGCAGACCATTGGTGACGAACTCGGTCGTCCCGATCCCGAAGGCGCTGATGGCCAGGGCTAACAACGCGAGAGGCATGGGAGCCCTCCTCTTTGTTTGCGCTTGTAACGAGCGCGCACAACAGTTGCAGAAACCCTATGTGCCTGCAAGCAGCTAGCTTGCACACGTAGGTGTGCGATACGAATGGCTCCGGAGGCGATGGGATCCAGGGGTGAGCCGGGAGGCGGGCGCCCGTCAGCCAGGGGAGGCGGCCATCTACATCTCCGACGATTCGTCCGAAGTCCGGGTGCACGGCTGGCGCACCCTCACCGCGCTGCACTGCGACCTGGAGAAGGCCCTGGAGGACGCGCTGCGCCCCCACGGCCTGTCGGTCGTGGAGTACACGGTCCTGGAGGCGCTGAGCCGGCAGGACGGCTGGCACATGCGCATGAAGCAGCTGGCCCGGGTGGCCGCCCTCAGCGACAGCGCCGCGACGCGCATGGTCAACCGGCTCGAAGAGCGGGGCCTGCTGTGCCGGGTGCTGTGCACGACGGACCGGCGCGGCGTCTCCACCGAGCTGACCGAGGACGGGCGGAAGCTGCTCACGGAGGCGGGGCCGGCGCACGACGCCATGCTCTGCCGGGTCCTCGAGGCGTCACCCCTCACGGGCGAACTCGCCGCACTGCTCCGGGCGCTGGAAGAGGGGTAGGGCCGGCGGGTCAAGGGCGGGCCCGCCGCTGTGCAACTGCCGAGATCGGCAGTTGCAC
>NZ_JBHUAF010000168.1:0-17255 GCF_042789895.1 Kitasatospora sp. NPDC056783 | reverse complement strand
CCACACCCAGCACCACGTCCGGGGCACCGCCGCCATGGTGCCGTCCCCCCTCCGGGGCGGCGCCACCAGACCGGAGTAGACCAATGACTTCATCCCCCCCTGCCGCCCCGCGAGGCAGGGAACGCCGGCCGCGCGACAGCCGGGTCGGCGACAAGATCTTCATGAACCTCGCCCGGGGCTCGGGCGTCCTGCTGCTGGTCATCATGGGCGCCATCGCCGCCTTCCTGACCTGGCGGGCGGTCCTGGCCCTGAGCACCAACGAAGGCAACTTCCTCACCACCTTCGAGTGGACGCCGGACGCCCCGAAGCCCGTCTTCGGCATCGCCGTCCTGGTCGTCGGCACCATCGTCAGCGCCATCATCGCGATGGTGATCGCCGTCCCGGTGGCCATCGGGATCGCGCTGTTCATCTCGCACTACGCGCCGCGCCGGATCGCCCAGCCGTTCGCCTACCTGGTCGACCTGCTCGCCGCCGTCCCCAGCATCGTCTACGGCCTCTGGGGCGCGCTCTTCCTGGTGCCGCACATGGACGGCCTGACCAGCTGGCTCAACGAGTACCTGGGCTGGACGTACATCTTCGACCAGACCAGGACCGGTACCCCGCGCAACCTGTTCACCGTCGGCATCCTGCTGGCGATCATGGTCCTGCCGATCATCACCGCGGTCTCCCGCGAGGTGTTCCGCCAGGTGCCGCGGATGCACGAGGAGGCGGCGCTCGCGCTCGGCGCGACCCGCTGGGAGATGATCCGCACCGCGGTGCTGCCGTTCGGCCGCCCCGGCATCATCTCGGCCTCGATGCTCGGCCTCGGCCGCGCGCTCGGCGAGACCATCGCGGTCGCGGTGGTGCTGTCCGCCAGCAACGTCCTGTCGCTGCACATCCTCGACGCCGGCGGCGGCACCTTCGCGCAGAACATCGCGCTGAAGTTCGCCGAGGCCGGTGAGAACGGCCGCGACGCCCTGATGGCCTCCGGCCTCGTCCTGTTCGTCATCACCCTGCTGGTGAACGGTGCCGCGCGACTGATCATCGCCCGCCGCAAGGAGTACTCGGGGGCCAACGCATGACCGCCACCGTCGTCGTCGAGGACGCCCGGCCCGTCGGCCGTCCACTGACCGCCAACCGACTGCCCAAGTGGACCCCGGCCGCCGTCGCCCTCGGCTCCATCGCCCTCGGCTGCGGGATCGGCGCGGTCGGCGGGCTGGCCAGCCACCTCCAGTGGGGCCTGATCTCGGCGCTGCTCTTCGTCCTGATCAGCTACGTCCTCTCGGCCCAGGTCGAGGGCCGCCGGCAGGCCAAGGACCGGCTCGCCACCTCGGTGGTCTGGGTCGCCTTCATCCTGGCCGTCGTCCCGCTGGTCGCCCTGATGACCTACACGATCCAGCAGGGCATCGACGTGGTGAACGGGAACTTCCTGAGCCACTCGATGAAGGGTGTGATCCAGTCCGGTCCCGGTGGTGGCATCTACCACGCGCTGATCGGCACCCTCCAGCAGGTCGGCCTGGCCACCGCGATGGCGGCCCCGATCGGTCTGCTGACCGCCGTCTACCTGGTCGAGTACGGCCGCGGCCCGCTGGCCAAGGCGGTCACCTTCTTCGTCGACGTCATGACGGGCATCCCGTCGATCGTCGCCGGTCTGTTCATCCTCTCGCTCTGGAACCTCGCGCTGGGCTTCGGCTACTCCGGCTTCTCGGGCAGCCTCGCACTGGCCATCCTGATGATCCCGGTCGTGGTCCGCTCCACCGAGGAGATGCTGAAGCTCGTCCCGAACGAGCTGCGCGAGGCCTCCTACGCGCTCGGCGTGCCGAAGTGGAAGACCATCCTGCGGATCGTCCTCCCCACCGCGATCGGCGGCATCACCACCGGCGTGATGCTCGCGGTCGCCCGCATCACGGGTGAGACCGCCCCGGTGCTGATGCTGGTCTTCGGCGCCGACGCCATCAACAGCAACCCGTTCGACGGACCTCAGCAGTCCCTGCCGATGTACATCTGGCTCCAGTACTCGCAGGTCAACAACGACTACGGCTACGCCCGTGCCTGGGGTGCGGCGCTGGTGCTGATCGCCTTCGTGATGGGGCTCAACCTCATCGCCCGGGGCGTCGCACGCTGGCGCTCGCCCAAGGGCGGACACTGAGCGACCGACTGACGTACGAGACAGACGAGAGAAGCAACGATCATGGCCAAGCGCATCGACGTCAGCGGACTGTCCGCCTACTACGGCACCACCAAGGCCATCGAGGACATCTCGATGAGCATCGAGCCCCGCTCGGTGACCGCCTTCATCGGCCCCTCCGGCTGCGGCAAGTCCACCTTCCTGCGGACCCTCAACCGGATGCACGAGGTGATCCCCGGCGCCCGGGTCGAGGGCAAGGTCCTCCTGGACGACGAGAACCTGTACGCCACCAACGTCGACCCGGTCGCCGTGCGCCGCTCGATCGGCATGGTCTTCCAGCGCCCGAACCCGTTCCCGACCATGTCGATCTACGACAACGTGGTCGCCGGTCTGCGGCTCGCCGGCGTGAAGAAGAAGGCCGTGCTGGACGAGGTGGTGGAGCGCTCGCTGAAGGGCGCCAACCTCTGGAAGGAGGTCCACAACCGGCTGAGCAAGCCGGGGGCCGGCCTCTCCGGCGGTCAGCAGCAGCGCCTGTGCATCGCCCGCGCCATCGCGGTCGAGCCCCAGGTCCTGCTGATGGACGAGCCCTGCTCGGCGCTCGACCCGATCTCCACCCTCGCCATCGAGGACCTGATCGGGGAGCTGAAGGAGCAGTTCACCATCGTCATCGTGACCCACAACATGCAGCAGGCGGCCCGCGTCAGCGACCGCACCGCCTTCTTCAACCTGGCCGGTGTCGGCCAGCCGGGCAAGCTGATCGAGCTGGACGACACCCAGCGGATCTTCTCCAACCCGTCCGTCCAGGCCACCGAGGACTACATCTCCGGCCGCTTCGGCTAGGCCGGACCCCCGTCACGGGCGTCGCCGGGACGCGTGACGGATCCCGAGCTGTCCCGTGGTGCTGCATGGCGGTGCCGCCGCGGGACATGGAAAAGGGCCCGCCCCCGAGATGTGGGGGCGGGCCCTGTCCGTTCGCGGTTCCCTGCGGGGCCGTCAGCCCCAGAACAGGTGGACGAACCAGTACATCAGCGCTGCGACGATGGCGGCCGCCGGCATCGTGATGAACCAGCCGAGCACGATGTTCTTCGCGACGCCCCAGCGCACGGCGCGGATCCGCTTGGTGGCCCCCGCACCCATGATCGCCGCGGTGATCACGTGGGTGGTGGAGATCGGCGCCTTGAAGACGAACGAGGTGATGTACATGATCGCCGCGGAGGTGGCCTCGGCGGCGAAGCCCTGCGGCGGGTCCAGCTCGATGATCTTCCGGCCGAGCGTCCGCATGATCCGCCAGCCGCCCGCGTAGGTGCCCAGCGAGAGCATGGTCGCGCAGGAGATCTTCACCCAGACCGGGATGCCGTTGCCGGACTGGTGGCCGGAGATGGTCAGGGCCAGGACCACGATGCCCATGGTCTTCTGGGCGTCCTGCAGACCGTGGGCCAGCGCCATCGCGGCGGCCGAGGCGGTCTGGGCGACCCGGAAGTTGCGCTTGGCGCGGTGCGGATTGGCCCGCCGGAAGATCCACAGGATCGCCAGCATCACCAGGAAGCCGCCGACCAGGCCGACCACCGGCGAGACGATCATCGGGATGACGATCTTGTCGATGACCCCGCTCCAGATCACGTCGACGCCGCCGGCCAGCGCCGCGCCGACCATGCCGCCGAACAGCGCGTGCGAGGAGGAGGAGGGGAGTCCGAAGTACCAGGTGACCAGGTTCCAGGCGATCGCCCCGACCAGGGCGGCGAACAGGATCGCCATCCCCTGGTTGCCGGTCGGGGTCTCGATGATCCCCTTGGAGACGGTGTGCGCCACGCCGCTGCCGAGGAACGCGCCGGCCAGGTTCATCACGGCGGCCATCGCGAGCGCCGCCCGGGGGGTGAGCGCCCGGGTGGAGACCGAGGTGGCGATCGCGTTCGCCGAGTCGTGGAAGCCGTTGGTGTACGTGAAGAAGAACGCAACGCCGACGACGGCGATGAGTGCTGCCATGTCCACGAGGGTCAGGACTCCTTGACGGCGATGGTCTCCACCGTGTTGGCGACGTGCTCGAAAGCGTCGGCCGCTTCCTCAAGGACGTCCACGACCTGCTTCAGCTTGAGCACCTCGATGGCGTCGTACTGACCGGAGAAGAGGTGGGCGAGCAGCTTGCGGTGGATCTGGTCGGCCTGGTTCTCCAGCCGGTTGACCTCGATCCAGTACTCGGTGAGGTTGGACATGCTGCGCAGGTTCGGCATCGCCTCGGCGGTGAGTTCCGCGGCGCGCGCCAGCACCTCGATCTGCTGCTCGATGCCCTTCGGGAGGGTCTGGATGTCGTAGAGGACGACCAGGTCGACGGCCTCCTCCATGAAGTCCATGATGTCGTCCAGCGACGAGGCGAGGCTGTAGATGTCCTCGCGGTCGAAGGGCGTGATGAAGGACGAGTTCAGCTGATGGAAGACGGCATGGGTGGTGTCGTCCCCGGCGTGTTCGGCGGCGCGCATGCGCTCGACGATCTCCGCGCGGGCCGACACGTCTGATCCCAGCAGCTCCAAAAGGAGTTTCGATCCGACGACGAGGTTCTCCGCCGCGGCGGCGAACATGTCGTAGAAGCTCGTCTCCTTCGGGGTCAGGCTAAAACGCACGGAAATCTCCGATGTGCGGGGTAGGGACTGAACGATGCTAGGTGCAACCAAGCGCAATCACGCAAACGGGGTGTCGGGGTCGGAGCCGGAACCTCCCCTTCCGTTCGGCTGCCGCACCGGCTGATCCCGGCCGCACCGCGACGTGGGGACACGGGTCCTCAGTCTGACGGAACCTCGCCCGGATTGTCCCCGTCGTGCGCACGGAAGACCGGGGCGCCGCTCAGACGGGTTAACCGCCGGGCACCCCGCCGCCCCGGCCCGTGGCACGTGCCGGGTGGACCGTCGGAACACCACGGAAGGTCCCGGTGTTGGACACTGGAGGCCGACGCAGCCACCAGGCACTGAGACGAAGGCGGGGCCGATGACCACGACGCAAGCGCGCACCGAGCCGGAGCACGCGCAGGGGACCGACCCGCACGCCGGCCACGCCGCCGTGCCCGCGGCCGGACACGGCGGCCACGGCCCGCACGGGTACAGCGCGCAGAAGGACGCCCACCTCAAGCGGCTGCGCCGGATCGAGGGCCAGATCCGCGGCCTCCAGCGCATGGTCGACGAGGACGTCTACTGCATCGACGTGCTCACCCAGGTCTCGGCCAGCACCAAGGCGCTCCAGTCCTTCGCGCTCTCCCTGCTGGAGGAGCACCTGCGGCACTGCGTCGCCGCGGCGGCCGAGGAGGGCGGCGCCGAGCTGGACGCCAAGGTGGCGGAGGCCACCGCCGCGATCAGCCGGCTGCTGCGCAGCTGAGGCGTCGGCCCGTCGGCCGGCGGGCCGGCCAGGCCCAGTCCGGCCGATCCTGCCGGGCCGAGATCGACCGGACAGGATCTACAGGATCTAATCGTCGGCGTCCCGGTCGGCCCGGCCACCGCCGGCCCGGCCGGGGTCGGCCCGGTCCAGCAGCACCTCGTCGATCCGTTCGGTCGGCAGCCGGTCGCCGGAGCTGGCCGTCGCGGCGATCATCAGCTCGCCGGCCAGATCGATCTCGTCGAGGGCCGCGTCGTCGTGGCCGCCGCTGCGGCCGCCCGTGGACGACACCACCTGCACCACCCCTTCAGTGCCTCGCCAGCCCGGGCGGCAGCCACCCGGAGTCCAGCCTAGGCACTTCGGGGCCCGTCCACATGGCACGGACGGGCCATCTCGGCGCCGCCGAAACGGGTGGCCGTCGCTCCCCGGACGGCCACCCGCGCCGTCGGCGCCCCGTCTCGCCCCGACGCCGGAGCGCTGCCCCGGCATCGGGGCGGGTCCGCCCGCCCTACTTGGGGCTCTCCGTGGGCTTCATCTGGTAGATGTCCGAGGCCGAGGGTTCGGCCGCCTCCACCGGCTTGCCGAAGTCCCCGAGCGAGGTCGTCGACGTCACCTTCACCTGGTCCTTGGGCTCCTTCGACCCGGCCACCCCGGCGAAGGTGAACACCTCGACCACCTTGTGCAGCCGCCCCTGGTCGTCCAGCCAGGCGTCGAACGGGACCTCCTTGACGGTGAACGTCTGCGCGCCCGTTCGCAGACCGTCCCCGCCCCTCCCACCGGTCGCGTCGGCCGCCTTCGCCAGGTCCAGGGTGCCCCGGTAGTGGTGCAGCGGGACCCCGTCGACGGTCTCGGTGCCGACCGCCTCCGCCTTCTGCGCCCCGCGCAGCGCCCCCGCCGCCGAGGCCGGATCGGTGGCGCCGCTGCTGACCAGGTTGCCGTCCGGCAGCTGACGGACGTCCAGCTTGACCCACTTGCCCTCGGGAACCTTGGCGCCGCTGTTCTGGAGGTAGACCGTGCCCGGCAGGACCACCTCGACGATCTTCCCGGTGGTCGCCGCGCCCGGTGGCACCTGGACCTCCAGCCGGCCGATCCGCTTCACGTAGTCGTAGCCGCCGGTGCCGCTGAACGAGGCCTTCTTCTCGGCGGACTCGGTGACCAACTCGGTCGCGGTGTGCGCGGAGCCGGTCCGGCCGGTGATGTCGGCGGCGTTGCGCACCGCCGACAGTGGGTCCGCGGCGAGCTGGTCGGGGGCGCTCGACCGCTGGTCGGAGGAGCCGTCACCGGCACCGCCCGAGCAACCGGCGGACCCCGCCGCCAGGACGGCGGCGAACAGGGCGGCCCCGGCCGCCGAGCGCAGGCGCGGACCGGGACGGCATCCCGACCGTCCGGCGCGCTGCTGGTCGGTCATCTTCATCCTCGCGACAACCCCCTCGGGCCCGACTGCCCCGCCGCACCCCACCGGGTGGCAGAGCTGTTTCCTGGCAAACGAGTTGGGGCGTGAAGGGTTACGGGCCCCGGTATTCCGGATGCGTCGCGCCGGGGGTGCCGGGCGCGTTACGGTGAACCACGTGCACAGTGAGCTGCCGGCCGCGCCCGGCACCGTCCGGATGCCCGAACACCACCTCGTGATCAGCGAACGCGGCTCCTTCGCCTTCGCGACCTGCCGCTGCGGCTGGTACTCCCCGGCCCGCCGCTCGCGGGAACTGGCCCGCCGCGAGGGCGCCGACCACCTCGCCGAGAGCGGCGCCGAGCCGGACTGACCCCGCCCGGGCCCGCGGGGCCGCCCCCGGCGTCAGGCCGCGAGGTCGGACTCCGGCGGCTGCTCCCCGGTCCGCACCGCCCCGCGTCCGCGCCGCCGCCCGCGGGGACCGGTCCCGGTCCCGCCGCGGGCCCCGCCACCGCGCCCGGAGGCCTGGATCAGCGGCGCCACGGCCGTCCGGCTCAGCGCGTGGCAGAACGGCACCAGCACCGCCATCGCGATCGGCGCCAGCAGCAGCACCACGGCGACGGCGAGCGCGAAGCCGCCGATCACGTCGGTCGGGTAGTGGACGCCCATGAACATCCGGCAGAAGCCCTGGAGGAGGGCCAGCCCGCCGGCGATCCAACCGAGCCTGCGGTTCACCAGGAACAGCGCCACCGCGACGCCCATGGTCATGGTCGAGTGGTCGCTGACGAAGGAGTGGGTGCCGGCCTTGCCGTCCACCAGCACCAGCAGCCCGGAGTGGTCGACGAAGGGGCGCGGACGGTTCACGATCGCGGCGATCGGCAGGTTGGCCAGCTCGGCGACGGCCACCGAGAGCGGCACCCAGAGCAGCCCGGCCATCGCCACCGGCGCGTCCGGGCGGCGTCTGGCCTGGAGCCAGGCCACCAGGCCGAGCATCGCCAGGCCGATCAGGATGCCGTACTCACCGATCCAGGAGACCAGGTGGTCCAGCCACTGCGGGGAGCGCTTGGCGAGGCCGTTGACGGCATAGAGCAGCTCGAGGTCGGGGTTGGTCGTGTCGGCAAGCGGCGTCGACACGCCGCACCTCCTTCTGGTCCGCTGCACCTGGTCGTCGTGGCCGGGGTCCGTCCGGTGCGGGACGCTGACGAGGGGCCACCGGAGAAAACGTCATTTCCGGGCCACAGCGTTCCACGGAAACACGCGGTTATCGAAACTTGACTCAGCGTCCACAGCGCGCACACAGGTCCCGGCCGCCCCGGGCCTACCGCCCGGGGGCGGCGGGGCTCGGCCCGGCCGGCACGGGCGGGGCGGCCGCGACGGCCGGGGCGCCGCCCTGGGCACCGGCGGGGGCGGCGGGCGCCGTCGAGCCCGGGCGGCTCGGGGCGTTGACCGCACCCTCGTTGTTGCGGGTCGGCAGCGCCTGGGCGCCGTCCGAGGTGACCCGGGTCGCGCCGATGTACTCCCGGGTGTCGATCTTGTCGTAGCGGATCACCGCGCCGGTGTGCGGCGCGTTGATCATGTACCCGCCGCCGACGTAGATCCCGACGTGGTGGATGCTCCGCGGATCGCTCAGGTCCGTCGCCCAGAACACCAGGTCGCCCGGCCGCAGCTGATCGCGCGACGGGTGCGGACCGGCGTACCACTGGTCGTTGGCCACCCGGGGCAGCTCGATGCCCACGCTGGCGAACGCGGCCTGGGTCAGGCCCGAGCAGTCGAACCGCCCGTTCTGCGAGGGCAGGCCCTCGCCGCCCCACAGGTACGGGGTGCCGAGCTTGGTCTGCGCGAAGTAGATCGCGGCCGCCGACTGCGCGGACACCTCCAGCGGTGCGGTCGGCGACGCCGGCGCGGCGAAGCTGCGGGCCATCGCCTGGATGTTCCGCACGTAGCCCTGGGTCTCCCGGTACGGCGGGATGCCGCCGTTCCTGGTCACCGCGTACGGCCCGGCGTTGTAGGCGGCCAGCACGTTGGCCTGCGGGTCGCCCGGGACGTTCGCGACGTCCTTGGCGAGCGCGCAGTCGTAGACCGCCGCCGAGGCGATCGCGTCGTACGGGTCCCAGACGTCCTTGCGGCCGTCCCCGTTCGCGTCCGTCCCGTACATCGCCCAGGTGCCCGGCATGAACTGCGCCATCCCCTCGGCGCCGACGCCGGACCGGGCCCGGGGGTCGAACCCGCTCTCCTGGTACAGCTGCGCCGCGAGCATCGGCGGGGAGATCGCCGAGCACAGCGAGCCCCACGTCTGGATCGCCTCCTGGTAGGCCGCGGGGACCGTTCCGGGAGAGAGGGCGGAACGATTCGCCGACTGCTGCGGCGTCCCACTTGCCGCATAAGTCCCCATCGTCACCAGCCCGATGAACCCGATCGCAACAACTCCCGCAGCGGCGGCGGCCGTCCCGGCCTTCCGGAGTACCATCAGCACCATCCCGACGAATCGTCAGTCGAAGTGTCCCGGAAGGCGTTGCTCACCGCAATCATCAGAGATACGAACAGTGAGCGCTATCCTTCGTACGGTGTACATCCTCGCGTACGTGCCCGGCGTCTCACGACCAATCTGCGAGAAGTAGCCAAGTCGACATCAGATCTGGCCAAGAATGGGTACCGGCCCTTCGCGCGGGACGGGTCCGGGCCCTTGAATTTGCCTGATCGGGCGGTGAGATGGAAATGATGCTGAGCAGCGTGCACACCTATGCGGTAGGCCACCTGGCCGAGGACCCCCCCAAGAAGCCGAACATCGACACCATCATCGGCGGGATCGCCCCGGACTGGGGCCCGTTCGCGACCCTGGGGTCGGAGGCCCGGGTGATGGTCGAGGTCATCATGGCCGTCGCCATCCTCGTCTGCCTCGGCATCGCGGTCTGGGGCGCCGCCAAGCAGCGGATCGGCGCGACCGCGATGCGCGACAGTTTCGGCGCCGAACAGGGCAAGGGGCTGATCGTCGCCGGGCTGACCGGCGTGTTCATCATCGGATCGCTCGGCACTCTGTTCACCATTGTCTACGGCATGGCGGTCTGACGATCCGACAGGTCCTTCGACCTGTCTGAGAGCCGGTCCCCGTCCGGACCCCCTCCGGTCGGCCGGCCTGCCAGGAATCCACCCCCGTTCCCACCCTCCGCCCGCGCCAGCCCAGGCCGGAGGGCCCCGGAGCCGCCCCCGGCTCCCCGCACCAGGAGGGCCGCCGTGCCGTTGTCCGACGACCAGCCGCACACCCGTACGCGGCTGCCGGTCGGCGAACAGCCCTTCCCCCAGCCGAGCTACCGTCAGTCCCGCCCACTGCGCGCCCTGCTGACCATCCTGGTGGTCGTCACCCTGCTCGTGGTGGCCATCGCCGTCGCCAACCGCGTCGCGCCCGGCACCGGTTCCGCCGCCGGAGGCGGGGGCGGGGGCGGCTCCGCCGACCGGGCCGCCCCGAGCGCGGCCTCCGGCGCCGGCCCCGCCCCCAGCGGCGACCAGCCCGTCGCCACCACCGTCAACGGCATCCCGACCGGCTTCCCGCACACCGACCAGGGCGCCCAGTCCGCCGCCACCAACTACGCGGTGGCGATCGGCTCCGCGGACATGTTCCGCACCGACAGCCGCCACGGCATCGTCGCCACCATCGCCGACCCGGGCGCACTGGCGGGGCTCCAGAGCCGGCTGGACCAGGGGTTCGGCGGCGACACCGCCGCCCGCTACGGCCTCGACGCCCAGGGCCGCGCGCCCAAGGGCCTCACCTTCGTCAGCCGCACCGTCCCGGTCGGCACCAAGACGGCGGGCTACAACGACAGCGACACCAAGATCGAGGTGTGGTGCACCGGCCTCACCGGCCTCGCCGGCGAGCGCTCCGTCCAGCCGGTGACCACCAGCTGGTTCACCCTCACGCTCGCGCTGCACTGGACGGGCAGCGACTGGAAACTCACCGACTTCACCAGCAGGCAGGGCCCCGCGCCGATGCCCGGAGACCAGCAGGCAGCCACCGCCGACGAGATCACCGGCGCCGTCCAGCAATTCGGGGGGTACCACTTTGCGCGTTGACCAGACTCCACGCCGTGTCGGCGCACGCCGACGGGCGGGTGCACTTGTCGGTGTGCTGGCCACCTTGCAGGTGGCGGCGCTGTCGGCGGCTCAGAAGGTGTTTGCCGCTCCTTCTCCGACTCCGGCGCCGAGCGGCACCGCCAACGCCAACTGCCCTGACCTGCCGATCTCGGGAAGTGACATTCTCTGCGTCGACAAGCCAGGGGGTAGCTCGTTGCCCGGCAGCGGCACCGTAGGTGCCGTGACCGATCCGCTCGGGTCGTTGGCCAAGAGTTGTGCGCAGGCCGCCGCGTGGTTGGTGCGGAAGTTGTCGGGGGCCATCGACGGGACGACGCAGGTGGACTTCACCAATGCGTCGTTCCTGCAGCAGTACGCCGTGGTGTTCGCGGTGTCGACGGTGATCACGCTGGTGTTGTGGCTGCTGGCGGTGGCGAAGCGGGCGGTGCGGGGGGCGCCGCTGGCGACGGCGTTCTCGGAGGCGATCGGCTTCCTGTGGCTGACGGTGGTGGCGTCCGCGTTCACGCCGTTGATCCTGTACACCGTGGTGAGCGTGACGGACGGGCTGACCAAGGCGATAGCGGTCGGGACGAAGACGGATACCGGGTCGTACCTGGGAGGGTTCGCCGACACGCTGGAGAAGGGTGATGTCGGCGGTGGTCCGCTGATCCTGGTGATCGTGTCGCTGGTGGCGGTGCTGGCGGCGGCGGTGCTCTGGATCGAGCTGCTGATCCGGGCGGCGATGCTGTACGTCGGGGCGCTGCTGGGGACGGCGGTGTACGCGGGGCTGGTGGACCGGCAGCTGTGGAAGCACGTGCGGCGCTGGGCCGGGGTGATGCTGGCGGTGGATCTGGCGAAGCCGATCATCGTGGTCATCCTGGGTCTGGCGGGTGCGGTGGCGACCGGGGCCGGGGCCGACGACGACTTCGCCCGGGTGTTGTCCGGGCTGGCGATCCTGTTCCTGTCGATCTTCGCGAGTGCCGCGGTCTACCGCTTCGTGCCGGGCTTCGGTGACGAGATGCTGAACATGCGCGGGGCCCGGGCCAGTGCCGTGCAGGCCGGTTCGGCGATGATCAACGGGACCGCGAACCTGATGAAGCAGGGCATCACCACCCACGGCGACCGCGGTCCGCAGGCGGCCGGCGGGGGTGGTGGCGGGGCCGGCGGTGGTTCGGTCGCGCCGGGCATCGCCGCGCACGCGGGTCGGACGCCGGCTCCGCCGCCGCAGGCCGGGCCGCCGTCGGCCTCGGTTCCGATCCGCGACAGCAATCCAGCGAAGGGAGGGTGACGGGTAAGTGAGCAGTGAACCGCTCGGCCAGTACGGTGCCCAGTACGCCCAGCCGTACGTGCACCAGCGCCGCACCTACCTGATCGGCAAGGCCCGCCCGAACGCGCCGATCGGCCGGAACCGTGAGTCCGGCGAGATCATGCTGATCATCTTCGGGGCCTTCCTCGGCATGCTCTGGGGCCTGCTGATGCCGATCCTGCCGCTGCGGATCGGCGGACTGGTCGGTCTGCCGGCGCTCGCCATCGCGGCGGTGTACGTGCCGTACCGCAAGCGGACGTTCTACAAGTGGGTGGAGATCAGCCGTACCTACCGCCGGACGGTCCGCAGCGGCCGGGCGGTGTGGCGTTCGGACGTGATGGACGCCGGCACCCGGCTGGACGGCCGGGAGGTGGAGGTCGGCCCGCCGCCCGGGGTGGGGCGGCTGCGCTGGCTGACGGCGCCGTTCGGGCCGGACGAGGTCGGGGTGCTGATGCACCTGGAGCGGCGGACGGTGACGGCCGCGATCGAGATCGAGGGCCCGGGCGTCGGGCTGCGCGACTCGGAGGACCAGGAGGCGTTGGTCGACCGGTTCGGGACGCTGCTGAAGCACGTCGCGAACGGCGACGGCTTCGTGACCCGTCTGCAGATCCTGGCCCGGACCCTGCCGGCCGATCCGGACGCGCACGCCAAGGACGTCGAGCGCCGCGGTGACTCGAGTTCGCCGCGCTGGCTGCAGGACTCCTACGACCAGCTCCAGTCGATGGTGTCGACGTCCTCGGAGCAGCACCGGGCGTACCTGGTGGCCTGCATGCACTACACCCGCGATCTGGCTTCCGAGGCGCACGCGATGGGCCGCAGCGTCGACGGGCAGCGGGTCGCGGGGCGGCGCGCGCGTGACGACGAGGGGCTGGCGGCCGTGATGGCGCGCGAGCTGACCGACATCTGCGCCCGGCTGGCCGAGGCGGACATCCGGGTGCGCCAGCCGCTGGGCCAGGCCCGGCTCTCCTCGTTGCTGCACTCGATGTACGACCCGGACCACCCGATCGACCACATCCAGGCGATGTCCCGGCGCAATGCCTGGCCGGCCGAGCTGGACGCGACCAATCCGCAGTACCTGGAGGCGAAGACCCGGGAGTCGGCGACCCGGGAGCCGTGGTGCCACGCCACCGCCTGGATCAAGGAGTGGCCGCTCACCCCGGTGGGCGTCAACTTCCTGGCGCCGCTGCTGGTGCACACCCCGGACGTGATCCGGACGGTCGCGGTGACGATGGACCTGGAGCCGACCGACGTCGCGATCGAGCGGATGCTGACCGAGAAGACCAACGACGAGGCCGAGGCCAGCCGGGCGGCGAAGATGAACCGCACGGTCGACCCGCGCGACCTGGCCCACACCGGCCGGGTGGATCAGCGCGGTGACGACCTGGCCTCCGGTGCGGCCGGGGTGAACCTGGTCGGCTACATCACGGTCTCCTCGCGCAACCCCGACGCGCTGGCCCGCGACAAGCGGACCATCCGGGCATCGGCCGGCAAGAGCTACCTGAAGCTGGAGTGGTGCGACCGGGAGCACCACCGGGCCTTCGTCAACACCCTCCCGTTCGCCACCGGCATCCGCCGCTGAGCGCGCGGCACGTCCGCACGTCCGCACGTCCGTCCACCGCTGTCCCGTCAGGAGGCCTCCCATGGCGCTCGGAAACCTCACCGAGGCGTTCACCAGCCTGATGTTCGGCAAGGTGGAGACCACCCGTCTGCCGGTGCGCACCTCCACCGGCCAGGCGCAGGCCGTCTACCTGCCCACCGCCGCTCCGGGGCTGGGCGACTCCGGTGTGATCATCGGGCGCGAGGTGTACAGCGGGAAGGGGTACGTGTACGACCCGTTCCAGTTGTACGGACAGCAGCTGCCGGCTCCGCACTGGCTGGTGCTCGGCGAGTCCGGCAACGGCAAGTCGGCGCTGGAGAAGACGTACGTGCTGCGGCAGTTGAGGTTCCGCGACCGCCAGGTCGTGGTGCTGGACGCGCAGGGTGAGGACGGTGTCGGGGAGTGGAACCTGATCGCCGAGGCGCTGGGCATAAAGTCGATCCGGCTGGACCCGATGGCGGCCCGGGACGGCGGGGTGAAGCTCAATCCGCTGGACCCGGCGATCACCCAGACCGGCCAGCTGTCGCTGCTGCGGACCATCGTCGAGGTGGCGATGGGGCGCGGGCTGGAGGAGCGGGCCGGCTTCGCGCTGAAGGCCGCGCACGCCCATGTGGTGGCTTCGGTGAAGGACCGCCAGCCGGTGCTGGACGACATCATCGACACCCTGCGCAACCCCGACCTGTCCTCGGTGGAGTCGCTGGGCGTGGCGGTGGGCGAGGTGCAGTCCTGGGGCCTGGACGTGGCGCTGGTGCTGGACCGGCTGGTCGACGGTGACCTGCGCGGCATGTTCGACGGGTCGACCACCGAGGGCATCGACCTGGACGCGCCGCTGATCGTCTTCGACCTCTCGCACATCGACCGCAACTCGATCGCGATGCCGATCTTGATGGCGATCGTCGGGGTGTGGCTGGAGCACACCTGGATCCGGCCGGACCGGAAGAAGCGCATCTTCCTGGTCGAGGAGGCCTGGCACATCATCAACAGCCCGTTCGTGGCCCAGCTGTTCCAGCGCCTGCTGAAGTTCGGCCGGCGGCTCGGCCTGTCCTTCGTCGCGGTGGTCCACCACCTGTCCGACGTGGTGGACGGCGCGGCGGCCAAGGAGGCGTCGGCGATCCTGAAGATGGCCTCCACCCGGACGATCTACATGCAGAAGGCCGAGGAGGCGCGGGCCACCGGCCGGGTGCTGGGCCTGCCGCGCTGGGCGGTGGAGATCATCCCCACGCTCTCGCCGGGCATCGCGGTCTGGGACGTCAACGGCAACGTGCAGGTGGTGAAGCACATCATCACCGAGTCGGAACGGCCGCTGGTCTATACCGACCGCGCGATGACCGAGGACGCGGTGGCCGAACGGGTGCGCGCCGAGCGGCAGTTGGCGGCCGAGCCCGGGGTCTGAGGGCGGCCGGGGCCGGGGTTCGAGGGCGGCATCCGCACGGGTTGCGCACCCGGCGGACGGCGATGGTTCGTCAGGAGGTAATCCTCTTGTTACGTCCGACGTCCTGACGGCTACGCGCGTTGACTCTAGGCTTCGCAGTCGCAACACATGCCCGAACGCCGATGCTGTCCGCAGCCGGTGCTCCTCCGAGGTGCAGAGGAACCCTTCATGCTCACCGTCAGGTCCCGACGGACGGCGCTCGCCGTCGTCGCCGCCGCAGGTCTGTTCGGCACGGTCGTCGTGCCGACGGCCGCCCAGGCCGCAGACATGGACGCCAAGCGCCACAAGACCGTCAACCTCCAGCTGCTGGCGATCAACGACTTCCACGGCAACCTGGAGCCGCCGGCCGGTTCCTCCGGCACGATCAAGGAGATCGACCCGGCCACCGGCAAGGAGGTCTCCACCCCGGCCGGCGGCATCGAGTACCTGGCCACCGAGCTGCGCAAGGCGCGCGTCCCGGCCGACGACTCGATCACCGTCGCGGCCGGCGACATCATCGGCGCCAGCCCCCTCACCTCGGCGCTGTTCCACGACGAGCCGACCATCGAGGCGATGGACAAGCTCGGCCTGGACGTCACCTCCGTGGGCAACCACGAGTTCGACGAGGGCTCGCAGGAGCTGCTGCGGATACAGAACGGCGGCTGCCACCCGACCGACGGCTGCTACGAGCCCGGCCGCAAGTTCAAGGGCGCCAACTTCAACTACCTGTCGGCCAACGTCACCGACGAGAAGAGCGGCAAGCCGCTGCTGGCCCCGTACTGGGTGACCAAGTCCCAGGGCGTGAAGGTCGGCTTCATCGGCGTCACCCTGGAGGGCACGCCGAACATCGTGACCGCCGAGGGCGTCAAGGGCCTGAAGTTCGCCAACGAGGTCACCACGATCAACAAGTACGCCGCCGAGCTCAAGGCGAAGGGCGTCAACTCGATCGTCGCGCTGATCCACGAGGGCGGCCTCCCGGCCAGCGGCGTCTACAACTACGACTGCGGCGCGGCCGGCCAGGGCATCTCCGGCCCGATCGTCGACATCGCGAAGAAGATCGACCCGGCGGTCGGCGCCATCGTCACCGGGCACACCCACAACGCGTACGCGTGCAGCATCCCGGACCCGAACGGCGTCCCGCGCTCGGTGACCAGTGCCGCCTCCTTCGGCCGGCTCTTCACCCAGATCGACATGAAGCTGGACAAGACCACCGGTGAGATCGTGCGCCCCTCGGTCAAGGCCGAGAACCACGTGGTGCGCCGCACGGTCGAGAAGGCGCCCGACCTGACGGCGCTGGTGGACCACTACTCCAAGCTGGCCGCCCCGATCGCCAACCGGCCGATCGGCTACATCGCCTCGGACATCAACGGCCGTGGCAACAACGACCTGGAGAAGCCGCTCGGTGACGTGATCGCCGACGCGCAGCTCGCCGGGCTGGCCCCGGCCGACAAGGGCGGCGCGCAGATCGCGTTCATGAACCCCGGCGGCATCCGCTCCGACCTGGTCTACAAGGCCTCCGGGGCCGAGGGCGACGGCGTGGTGACCTACGGCGAGGCGTTCACCGTCCAGCCGTTCACCAACATGATGCAGATCAAGACGCTGACCGGCGCCCAGCTGATCCAGCTGCTCCAGCAGCAGGTGAGCGGCTCCAACGCGGCGTCGCCGAAGGTCCTCCAGGTCTCGTCGAACCTGCACTACACCCTGGACCTGCGCAAGACCGGCGCCGACCGGGTGGTCCTGGACTCGGTCCGGCTGAACGGCGCGCCGGTCGACCCGGCCGCCAAGTACCGGGTCGCGGCCAACGAGTTCCTGGCCGGCGGCGGCGACGGCTTCCCGGCCTTCGCGGCCGGCACCGACAAGCTGGTCGGCGCTTCGGACCTGGACGTGTTCGTGGACTACCTGGGTGCCCACAGCTCGGCGGCCTCGCCGCTCCAGGCCCCGGCGCAGGACCGCATCAAGGTCATCGGCCCGGGCGTCGCCACCGACTGACCGTGAGCCGGCGGTAGGAGGGGCGGGTGGGGCGCTGTC
>NZ_JBHUAF010000167.1:0-17311 GCF_042789895.1 Kitasatospora sp. NPDC056783 | reverse complement strand
GAGATCCGGGAACGGCAGGGCCTCACGGCGTCCGGGCCCGCGTTCGGGTCAGCCCAGCGCGAGGTTGCGCAGTACCAGCCCGGTGGCCGGCTTCGGTCCGAAGGAGGTGGACTTGCGCGGCATGGTGACGCCCTGTTCGGCGAGCCGTCGGACCACGGACTCCCGGACCGGGTGGAGCAGGACCGCGGTGCCGCCGGTGCGGGCGGCCTCCTGCTCGGCGGCCACGGCGGTGTGCAGGTAGCCGATGTCGTCCGGGCCGTCGGGGACGTGCCAGGTGCGGTCCAGCAGGGTGGCGTGCAGGACGGTGGCGTCCAGGTGGCGCCATTCCTCGGGCCGGCCGTGCGGCACGGTCGCGTCGAGCAGGGACTCCTCGGGCTCGCCGAGCAGCCAGTAGACGCCGTCGCCGCCGGTGAGCACGAAGCCGTTGCCGCCGTGTCGCTTCTGCTCGGCGAGCGCCTGGAGCGCGGCGGGCAGCGGGCCCGGGACCTCCTTGACCTTCCACTGGTCGCCGAGTCGTTCCAGCGCCCGGGCCACCGGGAGCCGGTACAGCACGCGGTGGATGGCGCGGACCCGCAGCGGGTAGCGGGCGGTGTCCACCAGGAGCACCATGCCGCGGTCCCACGGGCTGCGCGGCAGGTGGCGGTGCTCGCGCTGGAGGCGCAGGTACATCTCCCAGCGGTGGTGGCCGTCGGCGATCAGGGCGCGGCAGGTGGAGAGGTCGCGGCTGATCTCGGCGATCCCGGCCGGGTCGGTGACCGCCCACAGGCGGTGGTGGGTGCCGTCGCTGGTGGCGGTGGAGAGCAGCGGCCGTCCCTCGACCGTCCGCTCGATCACGCCGGAGGCGCCGCCGTCGCCCCGGTAGGTGAGCAGCAGCGGTTCCAGGTTGGCCCGGGTGGTGCGCATCAGGCCGACCCGGTCGGCGACCGGCCTCGGCATCACGTCCTCGTGGGGGAGGACCACGCCGCCCTCGCGCCCGCTCACCGCGAGGGCGCCGATCAGGCCGCGCTGGAGCACTTCGGGGGAGTCGGCGGTGGCCGGTACCCGCTGCTCGTAGACGTAGAGCGCGGGCTCGGGGTCGGCGGCGAGGACGCCTTCGCGCTGCCAGGCGGCCAGCAGCCGGGCGGCGTGCCGGTAGCGGGTGTCGCGGTCGGGGCGGTCGCCGGCGTCCTCGGGTTCGGGCCTGGGCAGGATCAGCCGGACCACGTTGTGCGGGTCGGCGGTCTCCAGGTCGAGCCGGCGGCCCGGGTCGACGACGTCGTACGGCGGGGACATCACCGCGGCGAGGGTGCCGACCCGGTCAGGGACGTAGCGCAGGCCGCGGAACGGGGACAGGGACAGGCCGGCGGTGGCGACGTGCCCGGGATCGCCGGGGCCGCCCTCGGGAGTCTCGACTCCGTCTTCTGCACTGGGTGTGCTCATTCTGGGCATCGTAACCGGGTACGCGTTGTTGAGAGATCGGAACGCCCGTGCCGAGCGGCGGGCACGGGTGCACGACCGAGGGCGAGGTACGGCATGGACGACGGGCAGGAACGGGTGGGCGGCGGTGCCGCGGGCGACGGCCCGGCAGTGGACCCGGCGGAAGGCGGGGTGCCGCGGCAGAGCCGTTCCGGGGAGCCCGTCGGCGACGTGTACGACTGGTTCCGCCGGGGAGCGCGGCTGCTGGCGCAGGGGCATCCCGGGGCCGCCGAGCAGTTGCTGGCCCGGGCGGCGGCGGCCGAGCCGCACTCGCGCAGCGTCCGGGAGGCGCTGGCGCGGGCCCAGTTCGACGCGGGTTCGTACGCGGCGGCGCTGGAGAACTTCCGGGCCGTGGCGATGGCCGACCCGGCGGACGACTACGCTCAGTTCGGGTGGGGTGTCGCGGCCGCCCGGCTGGGCGACTTCGAGACCTCCGCCGAGCACCTGGCGCTGGCCGTGGCGATGCGCCCGGAGGCCGATCACTACCGGCAGGCGCTGCGGCAGACCCGGGCGACCCTGGCGGCCCGCGCCGGGGCGTACGGCCCGCTGCTGCCGGGAGCACCCGGTTACCTGGCACCCCCGGTGGGTGCCGAGGAGCCGGACGCGGGGGCGCCGGACGGCTCCGGCTCCGCCGGCGGCAGTGGGGCCGACGACGGCGTCTGACCGGGACGGCGTCGGACGGATGGTGTCGCCCGACCGGGGGCGGACGCCGTGACGCACGACGCGGTGGGTCACGGACGAGGTGACGGACGACGCGGTGCAGGGCGACGACAACGACGACACAGTGTACGAAGACGACGCAGTGAATGAGGTAGCGCAGCCATGACCCAGACGGGCACCCCCGTGCGACGGACCGCCCCCGGCGGGAGCGAGCGTCCGCTGACCGACGCGTACGACACCGCGCTGCTGGACCTGGACGGCGTGGTCTACGCGGGCGCGCACGCGATCGAGCACGCGGTGGACGCGCTGGACGCGGCCCGGACGGCCGGGATGCGGCTCGCGTACGTGACCAACAACGCCTCCCGGCCGCCGCGCGTGGTGGCCGAGCACCTGACCGAGCTGGGCGTCCCGGCCGAGCCGTCCGACGTGATCAACTCGGCCCAGGCCGCCGCCCGGCTGGTCGCCGAGAAGGTGCCGGCCGGATCGAAGGTGCTGGTCGTGGGCGGTCCAGGGCTGGAGGAGGCACTGGCCGAGCTGGGGCTGGTCGCGGTCCGCTCGCTGGCGGACGGGCCGCTCGCGGTGGTCCAGGGCTTCGACCCCTCGGTGGGGTGGGCGGACCTGGCGGAGGCCTCGTACGCGGTGCAGAGCGGTCTGCCGTGGGTGGCGTCCAACCTGGACCTGACGGTGCCGAGGGCCCGTGGCATCGCGCCCGGCAACGGCACCCTGGTGGCGGCGGTGCGGGAGGCGACGGGGGTGGAGCCGGAGGTGGCGGGCAAGCCGCTGCCGCCGATGCACCGGGAGACCGTGCTGCGTACCGGCGCCGAGCGGCCGCTCGTGGTCGGGGACCGGCTGGACACCGACATCGAGGGCGCGTTCAACGGCGGGGTGGACAGTCTGCTGGTGTTCACCGGGGTGACCACTCCGGAGCTGCTGCTGGCGGCCCCGGTCGAGCACCGGCCGACCTACCTGGCGGCGGACCTGCGCGGCCTGCTCGTCCCGCACCCGGCGGTGACGGCCGCGGACGGCGGCTTCGCGTGCGGCGGCTGGGTCGCCGGAGTCGAGGCGGGTGTGCTCGGGCTCTCCGGGGCCGGGGACCGCTGGGACGGCCTGCGGGCGCTGTGCGCGGCGGCGTGGGCGGTGCTGGACGCGGGCGGCGCGCCGGTGGACGGCCGGAAGGCGTTGGCCGACCTGGGGTTCTGAGGGGCGGCCGACGGTGCCGGGCCGGCCGACGGCGCCGGCCCGGCACCGGGGCGGACGACGCGGCGGGCCCGCGGCGGCCGGGTTCAGAGCAGGGTGCGCAGCCGTAGCAGGTCGCGGAAGCCCGCCTCCAGCTTCACCCGGCCGCGGGCCCACGCGGAGGCGAAGTCGAGCCGGCCGTCGACCAGCGCGACCAGGTCGTCGCTGCTCATGGCGAGCCGGATCTCCGCCTTCTCGACGGGAGCGCCGGGGGCGGTCGTCACGTCCTGGATCCGGCCGTCGCGCAGCCGCCCGGTGAAGGTCAGGTCGAGGTCGGTGATCCGGCAGCTGAGCGAGCGGTCGAGGGCCGCGGCCTTGCGGACGTCGCCGGTGGACTTCGCCATGTTCCGGCTGAGCTGCTCCAGTGCCTCCCGGCACTCCTCGGCGTTCGCCACGGGGCGGCTCCCTCCCCCGGTCGCTACGGTGCTGACTGCGGGCCACGGTACCTCAGGGCGGTTTTGGCGGTAGCGTCGTCCGTGGGGTGCCCGGAAAACGCTCGGGTACTGAGGGCGACGGAGCGACGCGCGTAGGCGATTGGGAGGCACCCGGATGCTGTCGAGGACGGTTCGGGGAGTGGTGGAGACCGCGGCCGGGGTGGTCGAGGAGGTCGGCAAGCGGGTCGTCGGGGCGGCGGCCTCGATCCTGGAGCGGGCCGGGGTCGACGTCACCGAGGTCGAGCGTCGGCTGGGCGGCGAGTTCCCGCCGTCGGTGGAGACCCTGCAGACCCTGGCCGGGGAGGCGGTCACCGCGGGGCGGGCCGGGGTGGACCTGGCGGTCGGGGTGGCGCGCGGCGAGGTGGAGAAGGTCTTCGAGCGGGTCGGCGACCAGGTGACCAAGGTCGGTGTGGTGCTGGCGTACCTGGAGACCAAGCTGCGCGAGGTCGAGGAGGAGGCTCCGGCGGCGAGGCGCGGGGCGGAGCCGGAGGAGGCCGAGGAGCCGGTGCCGGCGCCGCGGGCCGGTGACCTGTTCGGGCGCGGCTGGGAGTTCGAGGACGAGCGGTCGGTGGGTGAGCCGATAGTCGCCGAGCGGGTGGAGGTGGACGAGCCGGTCGAGGTCGATCCTCCGGTCCCGCCCGTCGCGCCCGTCGTGCCGGTTCCGCCCGTCTCGTCGGTGTCCGCGGCCGCCCTGGTGCGGCAGGAGGAGGCCGCCGTCGAGAGTGCGGCCGGATCGGCCGGGAAGCCCGCGGCGAAGGGCGCGGCCGGGAAGGCGGTGGCCGAGAAGGCGACCGCCGAGAAGGCCGCCAAGAAGACGACGGCCAAGAAGACGACGGCCAAGAAGACGACGGCCAAGAAGACGACGGCCAAGAAGGCCGCGAAGAAGACGACGACCGTCCGGAAGAGCGCGACCGGCAAGCCGGCGGACGCCCAGCCCGGGGCCCGCCCCGAGGCGGCCGACCGGCCCCGGACCGCCGCGAAGCGGACGGCGACCAAGAAGACCACCGTCCGCAAGGCCGCCAGTACGAAGAAGCCCGATGCCGGAGACGAGTGAGCCACGGGGGGCCGCCGGGGCGGCTGAGCCGCACGCGCCGGTCTCGCTGCCCGCACCGCCCGTGCGGGCCGAACCCCTGGGCGTCGAGCCGGACCTCACCGGCCATCCCGGGGTGGACGCCGGGCTGGCCCGGCTGGCGGCTTTGGACGGGGTCCCGGCGGAGGCGCACGTCGCGGTGTACGAAGATGTTCACCAGCGGCTCGTCGACACACTGGCCGCGCTCGACCAGGAATGATCCGTAGGACCCGTAGGAGCTGAAACACCAGTGGCAGTGGCACGACGTCGACTCGACGCGGAACTGGTCCGTCGCAAGCTGGCCCGGTCGCGTGAGCACGCGTCCGAGCTGATCGCGGCCGGGCGGGTGACCGTCGGCGGCACCACCGCGACCAAGCCGGCCACCCAGGTGGAGACCTCGGCGGCGGTCGTGGTGGCCAAGGACGAGAACGACCCGGACTACGTTTCGCGCGGCGGCCACAAGCTCGCCGGGGCGTTCGCGGCGTTCGTGCCGCGGGGCCTGGTGGTCGAGGGCCGCCGGGCGCTGGACGCGGGCGCCTCCACCGGCGGCTTCACCGACGTGCTGCTGCGGGCCGGGGCCGCGCACGTGCTGGCGGTGGACGTCGGCTACGGGCAGCTCGCGTGGTCGTTGCAGAGCGACGAGCGGGTCACCGTGATGGACCGCACCAACGTGCGCGAGCTGACCCTCGACGTGATCGGTGGCACCCCGGTGGACCTGGTGGTGGGCGACCTGTCGTTCATCTCGCTGGGCCTGGTGCTCCCGGCCCTCGCGTCCTGCGCCGCCGAGGAAGCGGACCTGGTGCTGATGGTCAAGCCCCAGTTCGAGATCGGCAAGGAGCGTCTGGGCAGCGGCGGTGTGGTGCGCAGCCCGGAGCTGCGCGCCGAGATGGTGCGCCGGGTCGCCGGGCAGGCGTGGGAGCTCGGGCTGGGCGTGCGCGCGGTCACCGCGAGCCCCCTGCCGGGACCGTCCGGCAACGTCGAGTACTTCCTCTGGCTGCGTCGGGACGCTCCGCCGCTGGACCCCGCGGACGCGGATCGGGCCGTGGCCGAGGGGCCCCGGTAGGGTGCCTTGCGGGCGTCCGGCGCGTCATGTTGTATGGCGCGGCCGCACCGGGGCCGAAAGCGACCCGGCAGGCGTTAGGGAGAGGGCAGCGGCATGAGTGGAGAACGTACGGTCTTCCTGATCGCGCACACCGGCCGGGAGACGGCGCTGCGCAGCGTCGAGGCCCTGGTGCACGGGCTGCTGAAGTCGGGGCTCCGGATCAGATTGCTGGAAGCTGAGGCGGTGGACCTGGACCTGCCGGAAGGCGTCGAGAAGGTGGCCGAGGGCCCCGGGGCGGCGGACGGCTGTGAGCTGATCCTGGTGGCCGGTGGCGACGGGACGCTGCTGCGCGGAGCGGAGCTGGCGCGCTCGCACGGGCTGCCGATGCTCGGGATCAACCTGGGCCGGGTGGGTTTCCTCGCCGAGGCCGAGCGGGACGACCTGGCGGTGGTGGTCGAGCGGGTGGTGGACGCCGACTACGAGGTCGAGGAGCGGATGACGATCGACGTCATCGTCCGCACCAACGGTGATGTGGTGCACGAGGACTGGGCGCTGAACGAGGCCTCGATCGAGAAGGCGTCCCGGGAGCGGATGCTGGAGGTGGTGACCGAGGTGGACGGCCGTCCGGTCTCCAACTTCGGCTGTGACGGTGTGGTGTGCGCGACGCCGACCGGTTCCACGGCGTACGCGTTCTCCGGTGGTGGGCCGGTGGTGTGGCCGGAGGTGGAGGCGCTGTTGATGGTGCCGATCTCCGCGCACGCGCTGTTCGCCCGTCCGCTGGTGACGTCGCCGGAGTCGGTGCTGGCGGTCGAGGTGCAGCCCAAGACCCCGCACGGGGTGCTGTGGTGCGACGGACGGCGCTCGGTCGAACTGCCCGCCGGGGCGCGGGTGGAGGTGCGTCGGGGCCGGACCCCGGTGCGGCTGGCCAGACTGCACCGGGCGCCGTTCACCGACCGGCTGGTGGCCAAGTTCGCGCTGCCGGTGACGGGTTGGCGCGGCCGGGCGGACCACGGCTAGCCGGGCCGGCCGGCATCAGCCCGGCAGACCGGCATCAGCCCGGCAGACCGGCACGGCGCAGCGGGCGGCGTCGGCACGGCCGACCGCTGCTGGAACGCGTGTCCGAAGCCGGCCGCGCGCCAAGGGTGTTCGGCCGTCCGCCGGGGGCGTGACTCGGAGCGAGGTTCTCGCGCCCCCGGCCGGCGGATCGTCAGACCGCCAGTGGCTGGGCCTCGTCGGCCGGTTCGAGCCGCCCGCCGGACGCCGCGTGGGCGGCCAGCGCGGCGAGGCGTTCGACGGCGGCGGGGACGGTCGCGGCGGGCACGGTGAGCGGGATGCGGATGTGTTGCTCGAAGGCGCCGTCCGTGCCGAAGCGGTTGCCCGAGGCGATCCGGACCCCGCCGCGCTCCCCGGCCCGGGCCAGTGCCGCGCCGGAGAGGCCGTCGGTGGAGACCCAGAGCGAGAGCCCGCCGGGCGGCGTCGTGAAGCTCCACGCGGGCAGCCGCTCGGGCAGCGCGGTGGCGAAGGCCCGGGCGGTGGCGCGCAGCCGGGACAGCTGGTGCTCCCGGACGTCGGACAGCGGTTCGCCCAGCAGCTCGGCGGCGATCAGCTGGTCCAGCACCGGGGTGCCGACGTCGCTGTAGACCCGCTCGGTGGCCAGCCGGCGCACCAGCGCGGGCGCGGCCCGGACCCAGCCGATCCGCAGGCCGCCCCAGAGCAGCTTGCCCGCGGAGCCGACGGTGACCACCTGGGCGGAGCGGTCCAGCGCGGCCATCGGGCGCGGCAGCGTCGTGGAGGGCGGTACGCCCCAGTCGAGTTCGGCGGTGGTCTCGTCGGCGAGCACGATGCTCCCGGCGGCCCGGGCGGCGGCCAGCAGCAGGCGGCGCTGCTCCTCGTCGATCAGTGCCCCGGTGGGGTTGTGGAAGTCAGGGATCACGTAGGCGACCTTGGGGGCGGCGCCGCGCAGCACCCGGCGCCACTCGTCGAGGTCCCAGGCGGGCCGCGGTGTCCAGGCGTACGGCACCGGGACCAGGCGCGCGCCGGTGAGCCGCAGCGCCTGGAGGGTGTTCGCGTAGCTGGGAGCCTCGACGGCGACCCGGTCGCCGCGGCCGATCAGCGTCCGCTGGAGCAGGTGCAGGCCGCCCATGGCGCCGGTGGTGATCAGGATCTGGTCGGGGGTGGTGGGCAGTCCGCGTTCGGTGAAGCGGCGGGCGACGGCCTCGCGCAGCACCGGGACGCCGGTGGGGTAGTGGCCGTGTCCGGCGGTGTAGTACGGCAGCTGTTCGACGGCCCGGGCGGCGGCCAGGCCGACCCAGGGCTGGGCGGCGGGCGGGGCGGCGACGCCGAGGTCCAGGATGCGGCCCTGTTCGTCGGGCGGGACGGGGTGCAGTGCCTCGCCGGGCGGTGGGGAGCCCTCGGGCAGGGTGGTCCAGCTGCCCGAGCCGCGTCGGCTGCGCAGGTAGCCGTCGGCGCGCAGGGTCTCGTACGCGGTGGCGACCGTGGTGCGGCTCATCGCGAGGGCGGTGGCCAGTTCGCGTTCGGCGGGCAGCCGGGCGCCGACCGGCAGCCGGCCCTCGGTGACCAGCAGCCGGATCTGCCCGGCCAGCGTGCGGTAGGCGGGGCGGCGGGCGGTGGCCGGCTCGGGGAGCCGGGCGGTGGTGAGCAGTCGCGCCAGTGCGGGCGGGGTGACGGTGGTGTGCCAGTCGACCATGGCTGAATCAGTCCACTTGTTCGGAATTGGCCCTGGAGTGAGCCACTTTGGCCTGGCCATCATGGCAGGGCGGCCATGCCGGCCGCCACCACCGGGTGCCCCGGTGGTGCAGCACCACCGCAGGAGCAGCCGTGGCCACCACGACCACACCAGGACCAGCCACCGCCACCGGACCCGCCCCCGCCGCCGCCGGGGGACCCGGCCTCGCCGTCCGGGTGTTCGGCGACACCCACGCCCTGGGCCGCCGGATCCCCCAACTGTTCGTCGGCCTCGCCCTGTACGGGGCCAGCATGGCGCTGATGCTCCGCTCCGGCCTCGGCCTCGACCCCTGGGACGTCCTGCACCAGGGCCTGCAACGCAGCGTCGGACTGTCGGTCGGCGCCTGGGTGACGATCTGCGGCGCCCTCGTCCTGCTGCTGTGGATCCCGATGCGCCAGCGCCCGGGCCTGGGCACCGTCGCCAACGTGCTGGTGATCGGCGCGGCCATGGACCTCACCCTGCGGTTCGTCGGCGGCCCCGGCGCCCTGCCCGCCCGGATCGCGATGTCCGCCGCGGCGATCGCCCTCAACGGCCTGGCCACCGGCCTCTACATCGGCGCCCGGCTCGGCCCCGGCCCGCGCGACGGCCTGATGACCGGCCTGCACCGGCGCACCGGTCGCTCGCTGCGGCTGCTGCGCACCGGCATCGAGGTGACGGTCCTCACCGTCGGCCTGCTGCTCGGCGGCACCGCCGGGGTCGGCACCGTCGCGTACGCGCTGGCCATCGGCCCGATGGCGCAGTTCTTCCTGCGCTGGTGCACCGTGCCGGGGCCCGCCGGGGACACCCGGAAGGAATGAACTTCCGGGCACGGAGTTGCCGCGCGCCGTTGTCGCTCGTCGCGCGCCGGGGGCGGAACCTCGTAAGGTCGTCTCCGTGTTGGACGAGATGCGGATACGGGATCTTGGGGTCATCGACGACGCGGTGGTCGAACTCGCCCCCGGCTTCACCGCCGTGACCGGTGAGACCGGCGCCGGCAAGACGATGGTCGTGACCAGCCTGGGCCTGCTGCTCGGCGGGCGCGCCGACCCGGGCCTGGTGCGCAACGGCACCGGACGCGCCGTCGTGGAGGGCCGGCTGGAACTGCCCGCCGGCTCCCCGGCGGCGGCCCGCGCGATCGAGGCCGGGGCCGAACTGGACGACGGAGCGCTGCTGATCAGCCGGACCGTGTCCGCCGAGGGCCGCTCCCGGGCGCACGTCGGCGGCCGGTCCGTGCCGGTCGGCCTGCTCGCCGAGCTCGGCGAGGACCTGATCGCCGTGCACGGCCAGACCGACCAGCAGCGCCTGTTGCGCCCGGCCCGCCAGCGCGGCGCGCTGGACCGGTACGCGGGCGCCTCGGTGGCCGAGCCGCTGGCCCGCTACCGGGAGACCTACCGCACCCTGCGCGAGGTCTCCGCGACCCTGGAGGAGCTGACCACCCGGGCCCGCGAGCGCGCCCAGGAGGCCGACCTGCTGCGCTTCGGCCTGGACGAGATCGCCGCCGCCGAGCCGGTGGCCGGCGAGGACGTGGAACTGGCCGCCGAGGCCGAGCGGCTCGGGCACGCCGACGCGCTGTCCTCCGCCGCGACCCTCGCCCACGCCGCCCTGGCCGGCGACCCGGCCGACCCGGAGGCGCTGGACGCGGGCACCCTGCTCGGCCAGTCCCGCCGCGCACTGGACGCCGTGCGCCACCACGACGAGCGCCTCGCCGCCCTGGCCGACCGCCTCAACGAGGTCGGCTACCTGCTCGCCGACGTGGCCGGGGACCTGGCCGGCTACGCCGACGACCTGGACGCCGACCCGGTCCGGCTGGCCGCCGTCGAGGACCGCCGGGCCGTGCTGGCCCAGTTGCTGCGCAAGTACGGCGGCGAGGAGAACTCCCTCGCCGAGGTGATCGCCTGGGCCGAGGCCGGCGCGGCACGGCTCGCCGAGCTCGACGGCGACGACGACCGGATCGACGAGCTCGGCGCCCGGGAGACCGAGCTGCGGGCCGAGCTGGCCGAACTCGCCGCCGAGGTGTCGCGGGCCCGTGGCGCCGCGGCCGGACGGTTCGCCGGGGCGGTCTCCGCCGAACTCGCCGAGCTGGCCATGCCGCACGCCCGGGTGACCTTCTCGATCAGTCAGGTCGACGACCTGGCCGGGATCGAGGTCGACGGGCGCACCGTCGCGTACGGTCCACACGGCGTGGACGAGGTCGAGGTGCTGCTCGCCCCGCACCCGGGCGCCCAGCCCCGCCCGATCGCCAAGGGTGCCTCCGGCGGTGAGCTGTCCCGCGTGATGCTCGCCGTCGAGGTGGTCTTCGCGGGCGCCGACCCCGTTCCCACCTATCTGTTCGACGAGGTGGACGCGGGCGTCGGGGGGAAGGCCGCGGTGGAGATCGGCCGTCGGCTGGCCAAGCTGGCCGAGTCCGCCCAGGTCGTGGTGGTCACCCACCTCCCGCAGGTCGCCGCGTTCGCCGACCGGCACCTGGTGGTGGAGAAGACCCACGACGGCACGGTGACCCGCAGTGGGGTCAAGGTGCTGAACGACGAGGAGCGGGTACGCGAACTCTCCCGGATGCTGGCCGGCCTGGAGGACTCGGAGCTGGGCCGCGCCCACGCCGAGGAACTGCTGGCCGCCGCCCGGGCCCCGCGCCGGCGGTAGCCGGCGCCGGCGGCCCCGCGGAGGTCGGCGACGCGCCCCCGGTGGCGCCGACTGTCCAAGAGGGCCGCCGACCTGGCATGGTGGCGGCTGGACACTGGCTTCCCAGCCCCGAGCGCCGTAGCGGGCAATCCTCGCGTGGCGGCGCGCGAACCTGATCGAGTCGGATGCGAGACGACGTGGACCATTCCGCCGCCCGGGCCACCGCGGCCGTCCCCGAACCGGGGCAGCTGCACGTGGTACTCGTCCTGGCCGCCAGCACCGGCGGCATCGGCGCGCACGTGCGTTCCCTGGCCCAGGGCCTGGTCGCGCACGGAGTGACCGTCACGGTCTGCGCGCCGGCCGGCACGGACGCGCTGTTCGGCTTCTCCCGTACGGGAGCCAGGTTCCACACCGTCGACATCACCCCCACCGCGGGCGCCCGCAGCGACGCCACCGCGATCGGCGAGCTGCGCCGGGCCTTCACCGGCGCCGACGTGGTGCACGCCCACGGGCTGCGCGCCGGGCTGCTGTCCGACCTCGCGCTGCGCACCGCAGGCCGCTTCCCGGGCCTGCGCCCGGAGACCCCGCTGGTGGTCACCTCGCACCACGCGCTGCTGGCCACCGGCATGGAGCGTCGGCTGCAACGGCTGATGGAGCGCCGGGTGGCGCGCGCCGCCGACCTGGTCCTCGGCGCCTCCTCCGACCTGGTCGCCCGGGCCCGCGAACTGGGCGCCACCGACGCCCGGCTGGGCCCGGTGGCCGCCCCGCCGATGCCCGAGGGGCGGCTGGGCCGCGCCGAGGCGCGCGCCGAGCTGCTCGGCGCGGGCGGGGGCGGTCACGGCGGCGGCGTCGACCGTCCGCTGGTGCTGGCGGTGGGCCGGCTCGTCCCGCAGAAGGCGTTCGGGCTGCTGCTGGACGCCACCCGGGAGCTTGCCACGCTGGACCCGCAACCGCTCGTGCTGCTGGCCGGGGACGGCCCGGAGGCGGGCGCGCTGCGCGAGCGGGCCGCCGCCGAGAAGCTGCCGGTGCGGCTGCTCGGCTACCGCACCGACGTGCCCGACCTGCTGGCCGCCGCCGACCTGGTGGTGCTCTCCAGCCGCTGGGAGGCCCGCTCGCTGGTGGTGCAGGAGGCGATGCGGGCCGGTGTGCCGGTGGTCGCCACCGCCGTCGGCGGCATCCCCGAACTGGTCGGCGACGCCGCCGTCCTGGTGCCCCCCGGGGACCCGGCGGCCCTCGGCCGCGCGGTGCGCGCCCTGCTGGCCGACCCGGCCCGGCGCGAGCGGCTGGTGGCGGCCGGCCGGCAGCAGGCCGAGACCTGGCCGGACGAGGCCGCCACCGTCGCCCAGGTGCTCAGCACCTACGACGAGCTGGTGCAGCGCGGGTAGGACGGGCCCGCCCGCGCCGCCTCCGGTGGGGATCCGTGGGGCCGACCCCCGAGCCGTGTCTCAGACGGTGGCCTGCTCGACCCGGTCGGCGGCCGCGCCGTCCGGCTGGGCGGACAGGTACGCGGCGCCGCAGGCGGTCAGCCGCAGGGCGGTGTCGATCAGCGGCACGTGGCTGAAGGCCTGCGGGAAGTTGCCGACCTGGCGCTTGAGCCGCGGGTCCCACTCCTCGGCGAGCAGGCCGAGGTCGTTGCGCAGCGAGAGCAGCTTGTCGAACAGCTCGCGGGCCTCCTGCACCCGGCCGATCATGGCGAGGTCGTCGGCCAGCCAGAACGAGCAGGCCAGGAAGGCGCCCTCGTGGCCGGAGAGGCCGTCGACGTTGTTCCCGGACTCGTCGTGGGTCGGGTAGCGCAGCACGAAGCCGTCCTCGGTGGACAGTTCGCGCTGGATCGCCTCGATGGTGCCGATGACGCGCTTGTCGTCCGCCGGCAGGAATCCGACCTGGGGGATCAGCAGCAGCGAGGCGTCCAGCTCCTTGCCGCCGTAGTACTGGGTGAAGGTGTTGCGCTCCGGGTCGTAGCCCTTGTCGCAGACGTCCCGGTGGATGGTGGCGCGCAGCTCGCGCCAGCGCTCCAGGTGGTCGTCGGAGGGGTCCTCCTCGGGCGTCTGCTCCAGCAGCTTGATGGTCCGGTCGACGGCGACCCAGGCCATCACCTTGGAGTGGACGAAGTGCCGGCGCGGGCCGCGGACCTCCCAGATGCCCTCGTCCGGCTCCTGCCAGTGCTCCTCCAGGTACTCGATCAGGCGCAGCTGGAGGTGGTGGGCGTGGTCGTTGCGGACCAGGCCGGTCATGTGGGCCAGGTGCAGGGCCTCCACGACCTCGCCGTAGACGTCGAGCTGGAGCTGCCCGGCGGCGCCGTTGCCGACCCGGACGGGCTGGGAGCCCTCGTAGCCGGGCAGCCAGTCCAGCGAGGACTCGGTGAGCTCGCGCTCGCCCGCGATGCCGTACATGATCTGGAGGTTCTCCGGGTCCCCGGCGACGGCGCGCAGCAGCCACTCGCGCCAGGCGCGGGCCTCCTCGCGGTAGCCGGTGCGCAGCAGGGAGGAGAGGGTGATGGCGGCGTCGCGCAGCCAGGTGTAGCGGTAGTCCCAGTTGCGCTCGCCGCCGATGTCCTCGGGGAGGGAGGTGGTGGGGGCGGCGACGATGCCGCCGGTGGGGGCGTAGGTGAGGCCCTTGAGGGTGATCAGGGAGCGGATCACGGCCTCGCGGTAGGGGCCCTGGTAGGTGCACTGGTCGGCCCACTCGTGCCAGAAGTCGGCGGTGGCGTCGAGCATCTCCTCGGCGGCGGGGGCCGTGGGCGGGTCGAGGTGGGAGGCCTGCCAGGTGAGGGCGAAGGCGATCCGCTCGCCGGCGCCGACGGTGAAGTCGGCGTAGGTGGTGAGGTCGCGGCCGTAGGTCTCGGCCTCGCCGTCCAGCCAGACCGAGTCCGGTCCGGCCACGGCGACGGTGCGGTGGGTGCCGTCGGCCTGCTCGACGCGGTGCACCCAGGGCACGATGCGGCCGTAGGAGAAGCGCATCCGCAGCGCCGAGCGCATCCGCACGGTGCCCGAGACGCCCTCGACGATCCGGATCACCTGGGGGACGGCCTCCGTGCCGGCCAGCGGGCGCGGCGGCATGAAGTCGATCACCCGGACGGTGCCGCCCCGGGTGTCCCACTCCTGCTCCAGGATCAGTGAGTCGCCCCGGTAACGGCGCCGGTCGGCGGGCACGGCGGGGGCGGCGGCGGTGGGCGGGGGCACCCGCAGGTCGGCGGTGTCGGCGGTGTCGGTGGGGCGGGCCCGGCCCGGGGCGGAGGGCGGTGCGGCGGGGGCCGGGGCGGGGACCTCGGCCGGGCCGATCCGCCAGAAGCCGTGTTCATCGGTGCCGAGCAGGCCGGCGAACACGGCCGGCGAGTCGAAGCGGGGCAGGCAGAGCCAGTCCACCGCTCCGTCTCTGCTGACCAGGGCAGCGGTCTGCATGTCCCCGATGAGTGCGTAGTCCTCGATACGGCCGGCCACGTGGATCTCCAGTTCGCAATGTGGTCAGGGCATCGGCGAGCGGAGGGAGCGAGCGGTCTGCGGGGCCGGAGGTCCACCCCGGGACGTCCGGCCCGCCGGGGGTGGTGGCGGGCCTTGCTGGAGTGTCCGCGGGGCTCGGTCGAGCCCCTGGAGTGGGTGGGGAGGAGCGGGAATTACGGGGAGGTCCGGTCGCGCATCGGGGACCGGGAGTGTCCTGACCCTCCCACGCCCTCCGCGTGCTCGTGCTGTCGGCGATGCGTCCGAGCAGCTTACGACGGACGAAAGGGGCGAAGCACGCGGGCGCAGCCCGGAGTGGCGCCGCAATTCGGCGGAAAAGCCGTGCATCGCGAGGTCATCGCACAGGATGGCCCGGAAGGATCACCTCCGGCTGGTCCGGCCGGAGGAGCCGCCATGGTCCGGACGGAATCCCGGGTCTGGCCCGGTCCGGCCGGTAGTGCGACCGGTGTGACCCGTGCGGCGGATGATGCGCCGGTTGTGCGCCCCGCGTACGCCCCCGGTGTGGAGGCGCGCGGCCCGAAAGGCGTTCGGTCCGGGTCACTGTTACCCTGGTATCCCGTGGACCGGCGGGATCAAACGCCCCGGACCAGCCGAACCGACGAACCAACGAGCGCCGCGCACCGAGCCGGCCTCCCGTCGCCCGGCGAACCCCGAGCTCCCGCCCACGTCTTCTTCGACACGCGACCCACGGGAGCCCCCTCTTGGCACAGCCCCATTCCGGCAAGGCAGCGAACGGCCGCGCCGTGACGACCAAGCACCTCTTCGTCACCGGGGGTGTCGCCTCTTCGCTCGGCAAGGGGCTGACCGCCTCCAGCCTCGGCGCGCTGCTGAAGGCCCGCGGCCTGCGCGTGACGATGCAGAAGCTCGACCCGTACCTGAACGTGGACCCGGGCACCATGAACCCGTTCCAGCACGGTGAGGTGTTCGTCACCGACGACGGCGCCGAGACCGACCTGGACATCGGCCACTACGAGCGCTTCCTCGACACCAACCTGCACGGTTCGGCGAACGTCACCACCGGCCAGGTGTACTCGACCGTGATCGCCAAGGAGCGCCGCGGCGAGTACCTGGGCGACACCGTCCAGGTCATCCCGCACATCACCAACGAGATCAAGTCCCGGATCCGCCGGATGGCGACCGAGGACGTCGACGTCGTCATCACCGAGGTCGGCGGCACCGTCGGCGACATCGAGTCGCTGCCGTTCCTGGAGGCCGTCCGCCAGGTCCGCCACGAGGTCGGCCGGGACAACGTGTTCTTCGTGCACGTCTCCCTGCTGCCGTACATCGGCCCCTCGGGCGAGCTGAAGACCAAGCCCACCCAGCACTCCGTCGCCGCGCTGCGCAACATCGGCATCCAGCCCGACGCGATCGTGCTGCGCGCCGACCGCGAGGTCCCGAAGGCGATCAAGCGCAAGATCTCGATGATGTGCGACGTGGACGAGGAGGCCGTGGTCGCGGCCATCGACGCCAAGTCGATCTACGACATCCCCAAGGTGCTGCACGGCGAGGGCCTGGACGCCTACGTGGTGCGCCGCCTGGACCTGCCGTTCCGCGACGTCGACTGGACCACCTGGGACGACCTGCTGCGCCGCGTCCACGAGCCGCAGCACATCGTCAAGGTCGCCCTGGTCGGCAAGTACATCGACCTGCCGGACGCCTACCTGTCGGTGACCGAGGCGCTGCGCGCCGGCGGTTTCGCCAACAACGCCCGGGTCGAGATCAAGTGGGTCACCTCGGACGACTGCGAGACCCCCGAGGGCGCCCAGGCGCAGCTCGGCGACGTCGACGCGATCTGCATCCCCGGCGGCTTCGGCGACCGCGGCGTCAACGGCAAGGTCGGCGCCATCACCTACGCCCGGGAGAACAAGGTCCCGCTGCTGGGCCTGTGCCTCGGCCTGCAGTGCGTGGTCATCGAGGCGGCCCGCAACCTGGCCGGCCTGCCGGAGGCGAACTCCACCGAGTTCGACGCCGCCGCCAAGCACCCGGTCGTCTCCACCATGGCCGAGCAGCTGGCGATCGTCGACGGCAAGGGCGACCTGGGCGGCACCATGCGCCTGGGCCTGTACCCGGCCAAGCTCGCCGAGGGTTCGATCGTCCGTGAGGTCTACGGCGGCGAGCAGTACGTCGAGGAGCGCCACCGCCACCGCTACGAGGTCAACAACGCCTACCGCGCGGACCTGGAGAAGACCGGTCTGCAGTTCTCCGGCCTCTCTCCCAAGGGCGACCTGGTCGAGTACGTCGAGTACCCGCGCGAGGTGCACCCCTACCTGGTGGCCACCCAGGCCCACCCGGAGCTGAAGTCCCGCCCGACCCGTCCGCGAGACCTGCATGCCCGCGATGTTGACACCGGACTCGCCGAGGACGCGGCCGACGGTGCCGACGACACCGGGACGGTCCTCGTACCGCAGGACGACCATGTGGTCGGCGAGGGAGAGGTCCACGTCGTGCTCGCCGATGGCGACGATCTTCTGGAGGTGCTTGGGCCCGGCCAGCGTGCCGGAGACCGAGATCTCCTCGCCGTCGGCCAGCGTGCCGCGCACGGTGACCACGTTGCGGTGGTCGGGCGACTCCGAGCTGGTGGTCAGCCGCACCTCGACGCCGCGCTCCTGCGCG
>NZ_JBHUAF010000166.1:0-17314 GCF_042789895.1 Kitasatospora sp. NPDC056783 | reverse complement strand
GCCGAGCGCCTGCCCCTGGAGGGCGCGCCCAACCTGCACGACATCACCCTGAACCGCTCCACCGCCGCGCCGGAGAACCACCGCGACCTCGCCCCGGCCGGACCGGTGCGGGAGCCCTCGGTCCGACAACTGATCGGCAGTCCCACCTGACAGGAGAGAGCACCATGACCACCACGCGCGACCCGGACCGCCCCGGCAGACTCCTGCGCGTCGAGCGCGAGACCCTGCTGCCCCTGCTGCGCCACACCCCGCCCACCGCCTTCGAGCTGCCCACCGCCTGCCCGGACTGGACGGTGCGCGAACTGCTCGCCCACTGCGGCGCCGCGCTGCTGCGGATCATCGAGGGACGGCTGCCCGCCTTCACGCCCGAGCACAACGCCGCCGACGTCGCGGAGCGGGCCGACTGGCCGATCGGGCGGATCCTGGACGAGCTGGAGTTCGGCATGACCGAGGCCGGTCCGGCGATCGAGGCGGCCGACGGCGCGCTGGACGTCATCGCCCTCGGCGAGTGGGTGCACGCCGGGGACGTCCGGGAGGCGCTGGGCCTGCCCGGGGCGTACGAGAGCCTCGGGACGAGCGACGCGATCGCCCTGCTGGCCACCGTCAGCCAGGAGCGGCTGACGCCCCGGGTCTGCGCGATCACGCCGCACGGCGACTGGGTTCTGGGCAACGTGGTGGACGGCCGGGCGGCGGCCGAGTTGAGCTGTGACGAGGGCACGCTGATCCGGATGTACACCGGACGGCCGGTGGCGCCGGAGCGCTACCGGCTGGCCGGGGCGTCGCGCGAGGAACTGGTCATCTACCGGTAGGGACGGTCGCCGGGCCTTCCGGGAAGGTGGTCCGCATCCGCCGGGGAGGCAGCTCCGGGGTGGTGGGTCAGTTCAGCTCCACCACCTGGAACGCCTCGGCGAGCCGGCCCTCGGGCAGCCGGCCCTCCCGGGCGTGCTCGGTCTGCCAGCGGTGCAGCAGCGTCCGCAGGTCGTCCAGGTGGGCGGTCTGCGAGGTGTGCAGCCGCAGGGCGGCCAGCTTCCGGTCGAACAGCTCGGTGACGTCCACGAAGTGGTTCGGCGTCGGGCCCATGATCATCCAGAGCTCCGGCACCTCCCAGGCGTCCAGCCCGAGCGCCCGCAGCTCCGGGTGGGCGAAGGGGTTGCGGGCGTCCGGGTAGACCGCGCGCAGCGCCGCCTCCCCGGCCGCCCGGTGGTCGGGGTGGACGTCGGCGATCCGGGCCCAGTTGATCTCCGGGCTCGGCAGCACCACGACGTCCGGCCGCACCTGGCGGACCACGCGGGTGATGTCCCGGCGCAGCTCCATGGTGGGCTCCAGCCGGCCGTCCGGGTGGCCGAGGAAGCGCACCTCCCGGACTCCGGTGTACGAGGCGGCGGCGCGCTGTTCGGCGCGGCGCAGCGGCGCGATGCTCTGGCGGGGGAGGGCGGTGTCGTAACCGCCGTTGTCGCCGTCGGTGAGCACGCAGTAGGTGACCTCGGTGCCCTGGGCGGTCCAGTGCATCACGGTGCCGGCGACGCAGAACTCGGTGTCGTCGGGGTGGGCGGTCACCACCAGGGCGCGGCGGGGGGCGGGGCGCGCGGTCAACGGGCCTCCTCTCGACGGGACTTCGGCGGGACATCCGCAGGACCCCGCCAGCTTCGCCGTCCGGTGTCCCGGGGCACAACGGAGAGCGCGTGGCGTGCACCGGCCATGGCGTCAGTAGGCCATGGCAAAGATTTGGGAGAGCAAAACCAGCGAAGGGGTGTGCTCGATGTGCAGGATCTTCGGCCGGCTGGGAGAAGGCCCGGCCACCCGGGTCGACCGGACCGATCTGGCCCGCGTCGCGGCGCGTCAGCGCCACGGCGGCCCCGACCGGCAGTCCGTGCTGGCCGGCGACGGCTGGGCGCTCGGCTGCAACCGGCTGGCCGTCACCGACCCGGGCGGCGGCGACCAGCCGTACCGGCTCGGCCACGCCTTCGAGGACGGCATCCTGGTCGTCTTCAACGGCGAGATCTACAACCACGCCGAACTGCGCCGCCGGCTGCTCACCCGCGGCCACCGGCTGCCCGACCGCTGCGACGGCTCGGTGCTGCCCGCGCTGTACGCCGAGTACGGGCCGGCCTTCGTCGAGCAACTGGACGGGATGTACGCGGTCGCGGTGCTCGACCTGCGTGCCGCCGAACCCGAACTCCTCATTGCCACCGATCCGTTGGGCATGAAGCCGGTCTACTACCACCTGGGTGCGGACGGCCTGGAGTTCGCCTCCGAGCTGCCCGCGCTGCTGGCCTTCCCGGCCGTACGGCGGGAGCGCTGGGAGCCCGGGCTGGACCGCTACCTGCGCTACCGCACCCCGCTCGGCGAGCGGACGCTGTACCGGCACGTCCGGGTGCTGCCGCCGGCCGCCGTCGCCCGGTACTCGGTGTCGGGCGGGTTGCGGATCTCGCGGCGGGAGGCGCCGGCGGAGGCCGGTGCCGATGCCGCTGTCGGTGCTGGTGTCGGTGGCGGCTTCGGTTCCGCTGCCGGCTTCGGTGCCGGCTTCGGCGCCGGTCTCGCTCGCGGCGACCGGGACGAGGCCGGCGCCGGGCGGGACACCCTCGCCGCGCTGCACCACGAGGTCGGCAGGCTGGCCCGCGCCGACGTGCCGGTGGCCGTGGTCGCCAGCGGCGGCCTGGACTCCGGACTGGTCACCGCGCTCGCCGCGCAGCACCTGCCGGACCTGCACACCTTCACCCTGGTCCACCCCGGCCACTGGCCCGGCGACGAGCGCCGCTACGCCGCCGAGGTCGCCCGGTACTGCGGCGCCGTCCACCACGAGGTCGAA
This sequence comes from Kitasatospora sp. NPDC056783, assembly GCF_042789895.1. NCBI lineage: Bacteria > Bacillati > Actinomycetota > Actinomycetes > Kitasatosporales > Streptomycetaceae > Kitasatospora > Kitasatospora sp. NPDC056783. Next base: position 14,505 of record NZ_JBHUAF010000166.1, on the reverse strand, counting down.
CTCGACCCGGCCGACCTGCCCGACCTGCTGCCGCGCACCGTCGCCCACCTCGGCCAGCCCAACGCCGACCCGATCACCGCCTCCACCCATGCCCTGTTCGCCGAGGTCCGGGCCGCCGGCTTCACCGTCGCGCTCACCGGAGACGGGGCCGACGAACTGTTCGGCGGCTACGACCGCATCCGCACCGCCGTCGCCACCCCGCCCGGGCGGCCGTGGGCCGGGGCGTACCTGGAGGAGGTGGCGGCGGTGCCGACCGCGCTGCGGGAGCGGTTGTACACCGCCGAGTACCGGGCCGAACTGCGGGCCGAGTCGGGCACCGGGTCGGGCACCGAACCGGGCGCCGAGGAACCCGCGCTGAGGGAGGAGCCCGACCGGATGGCCGCCATCTGGCGCTTCGAGACCGGCCTGCGGATGCCCGCCTACCACCTGCGCCGGGTCGACCACCTCAGCATGGCCTCGGCGGTCGAGGTGCGGCTGCCGTACCTCCAGCCCGCCGTCCACGGTCTCGCCCACCGGCTCCCCGGGCACCTCAAGGTCTCCGGCGGGCGGGTCAAGAAGCCGCTGTACGCCGCCGCCCGGGGGCTGGTCCCGGACTCCGTGCTGCGCAGGCCCAAGCAGCCGTTCACCCTGCCGGTCACCGCCATGCTCGCCCCCGGGCAGCCGCTCGCCGCCTTCGCCCGCGACATCCTGGCCCCGGACCGGGTGCGCCGGGACGGGCGGCTGCGCGCCGAACGGGTCACCGCGCTGCTTGACCGCAAGGCGGGCGTGCCGGAGGACACCGCCGCCCGCGCCGTCTGGGCGCTGCTGGTCCACCAGCTCTGGGCGGACGGCGAATCGGCCCGGCATTGAGCGACACACCCCTGATCGGCCGTCCCGTGGTGGGCCACCTCGCACGGGCCGTCGGCGCGCCCTGCCCGACCCTGGTCCTGGACGCGGCCCTGCTGCCCGCCGACGAGTGGCGGCTGCGCCCCGCCCTGGCCGCGATCCGCCGCCAAGTCGGCGGACAGGTGGTGAAGTTCGCGCTGATCTCCCGGTCGGCGGAGCCGGGGTGGGACCTCGACTACCGCTTCGTCCAGGGCCTGCCGGGCCGGGCCGAGCGCTTCGACTTCGGAGCCGCCTGCGGGCACTCCGGACTGGCGGCCGCACTGGTCGCCGAACTGCTGGGCTGGGTGGGGCCGTTGCGGCATCCGGGCGCGGCGGTGCGGCTGCGCGGCCGGGGCGGCACCCTGGTGGTCGAGGCCGCCGGGGAGCCGTCCGCCGGGACGTCGCCTCTCGGGGAGTGCGAGTACACGCTGCACTACGAGCCGGAAGCGGACCAGGAGTTGCTGCCCACCGGCCGGGCGTACGAACCGCTGCGGACGAACGCGGGTGACGTCGGCGCCTCGCTGGTCTCGTTCGGCAACCCGTACGCCTTCGTGGCCGCCGCCGACCTCGGACTACGGGGCAGCGCCGAACTGTTCGCCGCCGACGCCCGGGTGGCGGCCCGGCTGGCCCCGGTCCGCGCGGCCGCCGCCGCCCGGCTCGGCCACCCCGCCGACGGCGCCCTGCCCAAACTCGCGCTGCTCGGCGCCGCCGAGACCGCCGGGCTGCCCGTCCGAGCCCTCACCGTCACCGGCTGGCACCCCGCGCTCGCCCTCACCGGCGCCGTCTGCCTCGCCGCCGCCCTCACCCTCCCCGGCACCCTCCCGCACCGCCTCGCCGGCGCCGCCGCACCGCCCCTGCTCACCCCCGCCGGGCCGGTCACCGCCACCGCCGTCCGGGCGGCCGGACGCCTCGCCCGGGTGACCGTCCCGCACAAGCGGGCCCGGGTCCTGGGCCGGGTCGTCCTGGCCGGAGGCGGGCCCGCGGTCGAGGCCGCCTGAGCCCCGGCGGCAGCCCCGTGGCGGCCACACGCCACGGCGGGGGCACGCCGTGCTCAGGGCGCCACCGGGGTCGGAGGGGCTGGAACGATGGGTCGTACGCGGTGTCGCGCCGCGCGCGGTGCCCGATCGCTCCGGGGCCCCGCCCCACCCTTTCCCACGCGCGCCGCAGGGCTGCCGCCGTGTCCGCGTCCGGCCGCGTCCGGCCGCACGACAGAAGGAACGTGCCCATGAGATTCCACAACCTGAGGGTCGTCGTCACCGGCGCGTCCCGTCCGTTCGGCCGCTCCCTGGCGATCGGCTTCGCCCACCTCGGGGCCGAGGTGTTCGTGTCCGCGCGGACCAAGTCCGCGGCGGAGGTGGTCAGCGGGCAGATCGAGGGCGTGGCGTGCGAACGCATCCACACCTTCGGCTGCGACCTGAGCAAGCCCGCCGAGATCGCCCGGTTCGCCCGCCAGGTCGGCGAGTCGACCGACCGCGTCGACCTGCTGGTCAACAACGGCGCGCGCTGGCTCGGCGGCGTCGCGCTCGACGACGCCTCCGACGAGCAGATCGTCGAGACGATCGGCGCGACCGCCGGCGGCACCGTGCTGATGGTCAAGCACTTCCTGCCCCTGCTGCGGAACTCCCCGCGCCCCGACATCGTCAACATGGTCTCGGTGTCCGGGCTGGACACCGATGACGGCTCGCCCGCCCACGACGCCTTCCACGCCGCGAAGAGCGCCCAGGCCGGGTTCGCGGACGTGCTGGCCCGGCGGCTGCGGCCCTCCGGGGTGCGGGTGATGGCGCTCTACCCGCCCGACTTCTCCAGCTCCGACCCGAGCGCCGCCGAATGGGACGGCGCCCACCACGGGGCCCACCAGGGCGACGGCGCCCGCCCCGGCGCCCGGCACAGCCCGCGCGAACGGCTCACCGCGCAGGCCCTGTTCGACTGCCTCGCCTTCGCGGTCGACCAGCCGAGGGACTGTTTCATCCGGTCCTTCCACTTCGAACCCCGATGACGGGGCGGAGCGAGCGAACGACGACGGGGGCAACCCGACGGCAAGGAGGCCCGTCCATGACCACCACACCCATCCGGATCACCGCCACCGCGCCGGTGCCCAACGGGGAACTGCACGTCGGCCACCTGGCCGGCCCGTACGTCGCCGCGGACGTGCTGCGGCGCTTCCTGCGGGCGGACGGCCGTCCGGTACGGCTGAGCAGCGGAATCGACCAGCACCACACGGCGGTCCGGCTCTGCGCCCTGACGCAGGGGCGCAAGGCCGAGGAGGTCGCCGACGGCTACGGCGAGAGCATCACGGTGGACCTGCAACGGGCCGGCGTCGAGTTCGACGCCCTGCTGCACCCGGACCGCGAACCCGGCTACCGCACCCACGTGCAGGACCTGCTCGCCCGGCTGCACGCCGACGGAACGGTGGTGGCCCGCAGCCGGCTGCTGCCGTACTGCCGGCCCTGCGAGCGCTGGCTGCACGGCGTGCTGGTCACCGGCGGCTGCCCGTACTGCGGCGCCACCTCGGGCGGCAACGTCTGCCGCTCCTGCGCCCGCCCCAACGACTGCGGGGACCTGCTGCGCCCGCTCTGCGTGCTCTGCGGCACCCCGGCCGACCTGCGCCAGTACCGGCGGCTCTACCTGCCGCTGGAGGCGCACCGCGAGGCGCTGCTCGACCACTGGGCGGCCACCCCGATGGCGCCGCGGCTCGCCGTGCTGTGCGAGCAGATGGCCCGGGACGGCCTGGCGGAGGTCGCGGTAAGCCACCCGGCGGACTGGGGCGTGGAGGTGACCGTGCCCGGTTTCGAGGAGCAGCGGGTGGACTCCCGCTTCGAGGCCGTGGCCGCGCACCTGCTGGCCGAGGACGGGCAGCCGGACGGGGTGCTCCAGTTCTTCGGCTTCGACCACGCGCACCTGCGACTGGCCCTACTCCCGGCCCTGCTGCTGCACCTGGGCCGGCCGGTGCCGGTCGGCCACCAGGCCAACGAGGCGTACCGCTTCCTGGGCCGCCGGATGTCCACCGGGCAGCGGCACGCGGTCTGGGCCCTGGACGCCCTGACCGAGGGCGGTTCCGACGCGCTGCGCCGGCACGTGCTGTCCCAGCGGCCGGTGGGCCGCCCGACCGACTTCACGCTGGAGGGGCTGGACGGCTCCCGCCAGGTGCTGGAGGAGGAGTGGAACCCCTGGCTGGTCCGGCTGTTCGCCGACCTGCGGGAGGACTGCCACGGCAGCGTCCCGGACACGGCACCCGGCGGAGCCGGCTGGACCCACCTGCGCGAGCGGCTGTCCGTCACGGCGGCCGAACTGCGCGTCGCCTACCGGCCGGAGAGCTTCGACCCGCGCCGCGCCGTCGCCCTGCTGGACGAAGCCGTCCGGCTGGTGGGCGAGTTCCAGCTGGTCAACGGGTACGAGCGGGACCGTGCCGACGACCGGTCCCGCCACCGGGCCGCCCTGGTGGCCCAGTTGGCCGTCGCCCGGGCCCTGGCCGCCTGGGCCTGGCCGGTGATGCCCGAGGGCGCCGCCCGGCTCGCCCGCGCCCTCGGCGACCGGCCCGGCGCCCCGATCACCCCGGACACCCTCACCCCACCCCTCCCGGGCACCCGCCCGACCCCACCCACCGGCCCGGTCTTCGGCTTCTGACGGCCCCCGCCCCCTGCCACCCCGCCTGCCAGCCGTCCCCCTGCCACCCGTCCCCCTGCCACCCCCGCCCTTCAGCTGGGCGTTGCATGAAGCAGCGAACGAGCGCGGGAGCGGTAGAGCTGTCCGGAGGAAGTTCAGGTGACAGAAGGGCCCGGGGAAAGACTTGGTGCCGGCCTCCTCGATCGAGGAGGCCGGCACCAGAGGGATCACCCCGTGTCCTTGTGCGCGCCTGCGGAGCGGAGGCGGCCCAGGAACACCTCGGCAGGTGGTTGGAGGGGCGCCCGGAGCAGGCCGCGGCCGTCGCCGGCCACCCGCCCGGTCACCGGGTTCGGTAGGCGTCGGTGATGGTCTGGTCGAGGGTGTTGCCGTCGGCGTCGGTGAGTTCGGCGCGCAGGGAGACGCCGGTGCCCGCCGCCGGGTTCCGGACGGTGACGGCGCCCGACTCGACCGGGAGCCGGGTCCAGGAGGCGCCGCCGTCGGTGGACGCGGAGACGGTGAGCGAGCGGACGCGGCCGTCCGCCGCGGCGCCCTGGACGGTGACCGGGACGCGGATGGCGCTGCCGGCCGCCGCGGCGCCGGCGGGGTCGAGCTCGGGGGAGAAGCGCACCACGCTCACCGGGAGCGCGGCCGGGCCGCTCGTGGTGGCCGAGGCGAAGGTCCAGGAGGCGGTCACCCGGGTGGTCGCGCCGGCGGCGGCCTTGCGGGTCACGGTGGTGGCCAGGCGGTAGGAGCCCGGTGCCGGGGGCACGGTGAACTCGCCGCGCCCGGGGGCGCCCGAGGTGCCGACCAGCGCGCCGTCGCGGTACAGCGAGGTGTAGGCGGTGTCGAAGGACGGGGCCGACGGCGTGTGGCCGTCGCCGTCGGCGAGCAGCGGGATGTCCGCGGTGATCCGGTCGCCGTCGCGCGAGACGGCGGGGCGCTCGGTCAGCGCGGGGCCGAAGACCGGGCCGTCGAAGGTCCGGGTGGTGGTGGCCCCGGCCCGGACGGCGACGCGCTCGGTGGTGTAGGAGTTCGGCGCCGACTCGTCGGCGCGGGGGGCGGTGTAGCCGACGTCCCAGGTGCCGCGTTCGGGCGTGACGACGAAGGTGGCGGTGCCGGGCGTCGCCATGCTGCGGGTGACGCCGATGGACTTCCCGTCGGAGGGCTGGAAGCTGAGCAGGCCGACCCCGGCGCCGCCCGGTCCGGCGGCGCCGCGGACGTTCAGGGTGGCCAGCTCCGGCGCGGAGTACTGGCGGGTGAGCCCGGTCAGGGCGCGGTTGCCGGAGAAGGCCGGGCCGAGCAGGTAGTCGACGCTGTCGGTCTTCCAGTTGACGTCGAACCACTGCTTCACCGCCCCGGCCTCGGTCTCCGGCCCCAGGTGGGCCACACGCAGGTTCGGCGACCCGTTGGCGACCTCGACCGTCCTGGTGGCACCCCCGTGGGTGACCGAGACGAACATCGCGCTGTGCACGAAGGCCGCGGAGCCGTCCGGCGGCCGGACGGAGACGGGGGCGGTGGTCCGGGCGTCGACGGTGACGGTGGTGTCGTGGTCGAGGTCCAGACGCGGTTGGACGACCCAGTCCGTCCAGATCGTGCCACCCGGCTCCAGGCCCGAGGCCAGGGTGCTGTCCAGCAGGTACCGGCCCTTGGGCAGCCGTAGGGTGGTGACGCCGGAGGGGGCTTCCGGCTGGACCGAGGTGTCCGCGCCGGGGCCGGAGATCCCGGTGACGTTGGTGCGGTACGGCGCCGTCGGCCGGCCGTCGCGGTCCAGGTGCCTGATCGTCAGGGTGTACGTCTCCGGCTCGGCGGCGAAGGCCGCGCCGCCCCAGGCGGGGGCCGCGCCGCCGACCAGGGCGACGGTGGCGGCCAGGGCCCGGAGGACGGTGCGGCGGGGGAGGGAAGTGGCGGTCATGCTCTGTACTGCTCGGCCGGGCACCGGAGTTCCTGTGATCCGGGCCACACCGGGGCGACGACGGCTGTGGCGCAGGTCACCGGAACCGGGGGGTCCGACCGGGCAGGGCGGAGTGTGGAAGCACTCATGAGAACGCGTCTTCGCCGCGGCGACCCGGACGCCTTGGGCGAGCTGTACGACGAGCACGCCCAGGTGTTGTACCGCTATGCCCTCCGGGTGACGGGCGACTGGGCGGAAGCCGAGGACGTCGTCTCGACGACCTTCCTGGAGGCCTGGCGCGGCCGGGAGAAGCTGCACCCGGACGGCGACGGCCTGCGCCCGTGGCTGCTGGGGATCGCCACCAACACCATGCGCCGCAACGCCCGGGCCCGCCGGCGCCGTGACGTCGCGCTCGCCCGGGTCCCGGAGCGTGGGGCGGTTCCGGACTTCGCCGACGACCTGGTCGCGCACCTCGCGGACGTCGAGGAGCTGCGTGCCGCGCACCGCGCGCTCGCCCGGCTCCGGCGCCGCGACCGGGAGGTCTTCACCCTCGTGGTGTGGGCCGGACTGGACTACGCGAGCGCGGCGGAGGCGCTCGGCACGCCGGTCGGCACCGTCCGCTCACGGCTGTCCCGGGCGCGCGCCCGGCTGCGCGAACTCACCGCGGCCGAGGCGAGGGCCGAGGCGAGGGCCGAGGCGAGGGCCAACGCCAAGGCTGATGCCAAGGTCAACGCCAAGGTCAGCGCCAAGGCCGGTGCCGAGGCCGGAAGGCGCACCACCGCCCTGTCCGTACCCGGCCGCCTCCCCGCGCTCCGGCCGTCTACCCAGGAGAGCCACGGATGAACGCCACCCCACGGCGCGGAACGCGGAACCCGGCCGAGGAGCCCGGGCGCCGCGAACTCGCCGAGCCGCTCCCTCCGCCGACGGTGCCCGGCCTGGCCGACGATCGCCGACTGCTGCTGCGGGAACGACTGTTGCGCGAGGCCCCGGCGCTCCAGCCGCATCCGGCCCCGGCGCGGCGGCGTCCGGCCTGGTACCGCAGTCCGGTCCGGATCGCGGTGCCGGCGCTCGCCGCCGCCCTGGCGATCGCCGGCGCCGTCGCGGTGGACCTCGACCACCCGGCCGGGCGCGGCCGTTCGGCGTCCGGGGCCGGTGCCGGCGACGCTCCCGAGGTGGTGCTGCTCCTCGACCGGATCGCCCTCGCCGCCGCCGGATCGGAGCAACCCGCCGTCCGCGCCGACCAGTTCGTCTACATCGAGAGCACCGTCGCCTACGCGGCGCAGAGCGCCGGGGGAGGCCCCGTGACGGTGGCGCCCGCGCACACCAGGCAGGTGTGGCAGTCCGCCGACGGCAGCCGCCCCGGACTGCTGCGCGAAGAGGGGGCGCCCGACGCTCCACTCCACGAGGACGGGCCGGTCCTCCACCTCGACCAGCGGGGCGCGGCGCCCAGGCCGGGGTCCGCGCGCCCCGGCGGCCCGTCGATCGGTGACCCGACCCACGCGTACGTCGCCTCGCTGCCCACCGATCCGGACGCGCTGCTGAAGCTCATCCGGGACGAGACCCGGGGTGCGGCCGGGGGCGCCGAAGGGCGGGACCAGCGGGCGTTCACGGCCATCGGCGACCTGCTGGCCGAGACCTGGGCGCCGCCGCAGGTCGGCGCCGCGCTCTACCGGGCGGCGGAACGCATCCCCGGTGTCACGGTCGTCCCGTCGGCCACCGACGCCGCCGGGCGCGAAGGCGTCGCCGTGGCCCGTACGGCGCACGGGCGGCAGACGCAGTGGGTGTTCGACCGGGCGACGTACGCGTTCCTCGGCGAGCGCACCGTCGTCACCGGAGCCGAAGGCGAAGGCGAAACCGAAGGCGGAGTGGAAGCCGGGGAGGCCGGGCCGCCGGTCGGGACGGTGCTCGGCGGCTCCGCCGTCCTCACCCGGGCCGCGGTCGACCGGGCCGGTGAACTCCCCTTGAAAGCCGGGTGATCGAGGCCGGTCACTCCGGGCGGCGGACCCGGCAGTCGGGGCATTCGCCGTGGAAGACCAGCTCGGTGTCGTCGACGCGCCAGCCCCGCAGGCCCTTGCGGGGCGGGGCGGGCGCCTCGGCGTCGACGTTGGCGACCCGGCCGCAGCGGGTGCACAGCGCGTGGTGGTGTGGGGGGCCGGAGAGCTCGAACACCGCGGTGCGCCCGGGGCGTTCGAACTTGCGGACCAGCCCGGTCTCCAGGAAGTTGCGGAGCATCTCGTAGACGGCCTGGCTGGTGAGCGTGCCGAGGCGGTCGCGGGCGGCCTCGGTGATGGACTCGACGTCCTGGTGCGGTTCGGCCGCGAGCAGCTGGAGCACCTCCAGCCGGGGACCGGTCACCCGTAGCCCCACGTCACGGAGTTGGCGGGCGGCGGCCTCGCGGTGCGCGGCCAGGAGTTCGCGGTCCGCCGTCAGGGTCTCGCGTGCCATCAGCCCCACCCACCACAGGTCGACCAAAGATTTGGTCTCATCGTACCTTGTGGCCCACCGCGGGAACCCGGGCCGCCCGATCGCGGGAACCCGGGCCGCCCGATCGCGGGAACCCGGGCCGCCCGCGCGCGGGAGGACGGCGAGGTCAGAAGGTCACGACGATCTTCCCGGTCAGACCGCCCGCCCGGAAGCGGTCGTGCGCCGCCCGGACGTCCTGGAGGCCGTAGCTCGCGTGCACCCGGAGCCGCAGCGCCCCGGCGTCGACGAGCGCGGCCAACTCGGCCAGCCCGGCGCCGTCCTCGCGCACCTGGTGGACGGTGGTGCGCACGCCCCGGGCGGAGAGGTCCGGGACGGGGCCGGCCTGGGTGGCGATCGACGCGTACCGGCCGCCGTCCGCGACCGCCTCGGTGACGAAGGCCCCGAAGGTGTCGAAGACCGCGTCGTAGCCACGGGCCGGGAAGGCGGCGGGGTCGGTGGAGACCAGGCCCGCGCCGTGCTCGCGGGCGAAGGCGGCCTGCTCGTCCCGGGAGACCAGGGCGTCGACCTCGATGCCGCGGGCCCGGGCGATCTGCAGGGCCAGCCCGCCGACCGCACCGGCCGCGCCGGCGATCAGCAGCCGCTGCCCGGCGGCCACCGCGAGCCAGTCCAGGGTCTGGAGCGCCGTCAGTCCGGGCAGCGGCAGCGTGGCGGCCTCGACCAGGCCGACCGCCCGCGGCGCGATGGCCACCGCCTCCTCCGGGAGCACGACCAGGTCGGCCCAGGTGCCCCGGGCGGTGCCGAGCTGGTGCGACATCGCGATGACCCGGTCCCCGACGCCCAGCCGGCCGGCGCCGTTGCCGCCAGCGCCGTTGCCGCCGTCGCCGTTGCCGTCGCCGCCACTCTCGACCACGACGCCCGCCAGGTCCCAGCCGAGCGTCATCGGGAGCGGGGGAGCGCCCTCGCCGATGGCGCCCTCCCGGGTCTTGTCGTCGACGGGGTTGATGCCGCTCGCCACCGTCCGCACCAGCACCTCCCCGGGGCCGGGCACGGGCCGGGGAGCCTCGACGAGGTCGAGGACCTCGGGGGTGCCGAAACGGTCGATCTGTATGGCGCGCACGGAGGGCCCTTCGGTCGGCGACGTCTGACGTCCCCTTGAACCCCTTCGCCGATCAAGGGATTCCCGGGCCCCTGGCCGACGGCCGCGCGCTCAGTCCAGCCAGCCGAGCTTCGCGGCCCGCACGCCCGCCTCGAAGCGGCTGGAGGCGCCGAGTTCCTGCATCACCTCGGAGAGCAGGCGGCTGAGGGTGCGCAGCGAGATGCCGAGGGAGCGGGCGATCTTCTCGTCCTTCATGCCCGCCGCGAGCATCCGGATCGCGGCGTGCTGCTGGTCGGTGAGGCGGTCGCTGCCGTGCTGGTACTCCTCGGTGCGGCCGAGGACGGCGGAGGTGTGCCAGCAGTAGTCGTAGAGCGCGGTGTAGGAGCGGACGAGGGCGGAGCCGCGGGCGAGGATGGCGCCGGAGTCGAGGTCGTCCGGGTCGATCGGGAGCAGGGCGAGGCGGCGGTCGCTGAGGATCATGTTGAGCGGGACGACGGCCGCGAGCCGCACCTCGACGCCGAGTTCGATCTGCCGCTGGAAGAAGCCGGCGAGGGCCGGGACGGAGAGGAAGCGCTGCTGGTAGATCGCCCGGACCCGGGCGCCGGCCTCGATCAGCCGGCGGTCGCGGTCGAGGCCGGCGGTGAGGAACTCGCCGGTGGGCAGGGCGCCCGGGTGCATGGAGGCGATCTCGGTGCGGACGGTGTCGGAGAGGCCCTCCAGTGTCTGCTGGACGCTGCTGCTGCCGGTCAGCACCTCGACCTCGACCTCGGAGGGCACCGCCACGCCGCCGCGCAGGTAGCGCCGGGTGAGTTCCTCGACGGCGGTGTAGGCGAGTTCGGTGCGCCGCTGGCGGGCGCGCGCCTCGTCGGCCTCGCGGGCGAGGACGCGCAGCAGGGCGACCTCCGGGTCGACCGCGGTGACCTGCGCGTCCTCGTCCGGTCCGGTGCCGCTGATCAGGCCGAGGGATTCCAACTCGGCCCAGCACTCGGCGGCTTGGGCGCCGGAGAGGCCGAGTTCGCCGGTGAGATCGGAGAAGCGGCGGGAGCCGCGGGCCCGGAGTGCGCGGTAGACGGACAGCGCGTGTTCGGAGGATCTGCCTCCGGTCGATGTCGCCAATGTCGCCCCCTCGCTTCACCCCTGGGAGGCATGGTACCTGAGGTTCCGTTACGTTCCGGAAACACAACGCCGGTGCTGGGCAGGGGTGTTCACCTCGCGTGAGGGGCGTCCTCCGGCTGTGGCGGGTGGCGGGTGCGGGTGCGGGTGCGGGTGGCTCTCAGGTGCGGCGGGCGCAGAGCAGGAAGGTGCTGGAGAGACCGTCGGGCAGCGGCCGGCGGTCGCGGCGCACGGTGCGCAGCCCGCAGGCGCGCAGGTCGGCCGGCGGGGTGAGGCCGCGCTGGTCCGGGGCGATCCAGTCGAGGGCGAGCAGGCCGCTCCTGGTGAGGTGGCCGGCGAGCCGCCGCAGCAGTGGTGCCCGTACCTGCTCGGGGAGTTCGAGGATCAGTCCGCCCGCGAGCATGACCAGGCCGTAGCGGCGGGGCGGGGTGAGTTCGGCGAGTTCGGCGCGGATCGCGGTGACCCGCCCGGGGTGGGTCTCGGGGAGGGTGGCGGCCCAGCTGCGCAGCCGGGCGAGCCGGGCCGGGTCGCGGTCGACGGCGTCGACGTCGAAGCCCTGGCGGGCGAGCGGGACGGCGAAGCGTCCGGAGCCCGCGCCGAGGTCGAGGACGGGGCCTCGGGTGGCGCGGGCGGCGCGCAGGTAGTCGAGGATGTCGGCGCCGTGCGGGAGGGGTTCGGCGGTGGGGCGCGGAACGGTCCGCAGGGTGCCGGCCGGGCGGGCGGTACGCGGCAGCATGGCTCCTCCGGGAGCTGAGGGTCTGCCCGGGCGGGGCAGGTGGGGGCGGTGCGTTCATTCTGCGCCCGCGGTGCGTGCCGGAGGGGTGGGCGGTGGCGGCGTGTTCGCGCCGCGGCCGGTGGACGCCAAGGGTGCCCGCTTCGGATACCCCCACCCCGTACGAGGGGCCGGCCCGCCGCGGGCCCGGGCGTCGCGGCGGATACCCCCCAGGGTGGCGGTCCGTCCCCGGTGGTGGCCGGAGCGTCGTCGGCGGAGTGCGGGGAATCACCCCGGGGAATCACCCGGGGGATACCCCCGCCCCGTACCCGGATCAGAGGGGGCGGCGCAGCCGGATGCCGGTGCCGGAGGGCTGGGCCTCACCGTCGGCGACGAAGCCGTGCCGGGCGAGGAAGGGGGTGGAGGGGTCGTCGCCGCCGTGGGTGCTCACCCACTGGTGGACCGCGCCGCGGGCCCGCTGCTGCTCGGTGAGCGCGCCGAGCAGGCCGCTGCCGATGCCCCGGCGGCGGTGTTCGACGGCCACGCACAGGGTGTAGACCTCGCCTGATCCGACCGTGGCGATGCCGCCGGCGGCCGCGCCGACGACCTCTCCGGCGTGTTCGGCGACCAGCCAGCCGAGCCAGCCGTCCCCGGCGCCGGTGCCGGAGATCTCGGCGGTAATCCGGCTGACGGGGCAGTAGGTGGCGATCAGGTGCTCGGTGCGCTGGCCGCCCAGGTGCTCCGCGTAGTCGTGGCGCCAGCAGGCCGCGAGGAGCCGGGAGATGGCGGCGGCCTCGGCCGGACGGGCCGGGTGCGGTTCCACCGTGGATTCCATCGTTCGGTCCTCATTTCGACGCGCGGGGGTTCGGGAGGCCAACGGGAGTTCGGGAGGCCAGTAGAGCGGAGGCCTATGGCGAAAGCAAGTCAGGCTCTGGCCAAGGGAGTTCTGCGAATTTACTTAGGAAACGGATAGCCGGATGCCTGGTCGCGGGCGGTGTGCCCGGCCGGGCGGGGTCCGGTCCGCCGCCCCTTCCCGGGCCCGCCGCATACCCCCCACCCCTCGGTGCCTCAAACCGGCTTCCGACTTCCACGGGTCAAACCCTACCCCCCTAGGGTATGCTCGAACACGTCCTCACCGGGGTCGTCGGCCGAGGGTGCTCACCATGCCCGTACCGGCAATTGACGACCAACGACCTTCGCCGCGGGTTCCGGCCCCCGGCAGATACCCCCCGACGGGTAGGGAGTTAGAGATGGCAAGCGACAACACCGGGCCGAACCCCCGGAGGTGGCGCGCACTGGCGCTGATCGCCGCAGCGCAGTTCGTGGTCATCATGGACACCTCGATCATCGGGGTGGCCCTGCCCAAGATGAAGGACGACCTCGGCTTCAGCCAGGGGAACCTGTCCTGGGTGTTCAACGCGTACGTGGTGGCCTTCGGCGGCCTGCTCCTGCTCGGCGGCCGGCTGTCCGACCTGCTCGGCGCCCGCCGCCTGTTCAGCACCGGCTGGGCGGTCCTCGGCGCCGGCTCGCTGCTCGCCGGCCTCGCCGGGAACGTCCCGACCGAACTGGCCGGCCGCGCCGTCCAGGGCCTCGGCGCCGCGATGATCGCCCCCTCGGCGCTCACCCTGCTGATGATGCTCTTCGGCGGCAATCCGAAGGAGCTGACCAAGGCCTTCGCCCTGTACGGCGCGGCGGCCCCGGCCGGCGGCACCGCGGGCGTCTTCCTCGGCGGCCTGATCACCCAGTACATCAGCTGGCCGTGGGTGTTCTACATCAACATCCCGGTGGCCCTGGTCGCGCTGCTCGCCACCCCCTCGCTGATGCCCTCCGCGCCCCGGCGCAGCGGCGGCATCGACATCATCGGCGCGCTCACCGTCACCGTCGGCCTGGCCGCCGCGGTGTACGCCATCGTCCGTGCCCCGGAGGAGGGTTGGGCCTCGGCCTCGACCCTGCTGACACTGGCCGGCGCGGTCGTGCTGCTGATCGCCTTCCTGGTCATCCAGGGCAAGCGCCGCGAGCCGCTGATGCGGCTGAGCATCTTCCGGGTGCCGAACCTCGGCGCCGCCAACCTCGCCCAGTTCCTGCTGGCCGCGGCCTGGGTGCCGATGTGGTTCTTCCTGAACCTCTACCTCCAGCAGGTGCTCCACCTCGGCGCCTTCGCCAGCGGCGCGGCCCTGCTGCCGATGACCGTCGCCATCATGGGCATCATGATCACCCTGGCGCCGCGGCTGATCGCCCGCTTCGGCCCCAAGGCGCTCGTCGTCACCGGCATGCTGGCCCTCGGCGCCGGACTGTTCGGGCTCTCGCTGGCCCGCCCGGACGGCAACTTCTGGACCGACGTGCTGCCCGCCTCCCTGCTCGCCGCGATCGGCATGGCGCTCGCCTTCATCCCGTCCCTCGGCACCGCGATCTCCAGCGCGCCCCCGCAGGACGGCGGCCTCGCCTCCGGCATCGTCAACACCGGCTACCAGGTCGGCTCGGCGCTCGGCCTGGCCGCGATGACCGCGCTGGCCGCCGCCCGGACCTCGGACTCCACGGTCGAGAGCCTGACCTCGGGCTTCTCGGCGGCGTTCATCGGCGCCGCGGCGATCGCGGTGGTCGGCGGCCTGCTCGCGGTGGTCACCCTGCGCACCCCGCGCCCCGAGGCCGCCGGCACCCCGGCCGGCGACACCCAGACCGCGACGGCCGCGTGAGGCCGTCCACCATCCCACCCCGGGGGGGGCCCCCCCCGGGGCGCGGCCCCCCCCCCCCCCCCCCCCGGGGCCCCCCCCCCGCCCCCCCCCCCCCCCCCCCCGGGCCCCC